>JAFTOC010000008.1 GCA_017451585.1 Clostridia bacterium | reverse complement strand
CGACTACGAAGTAGTCGGGATCTCGAAACAAGTCTGATCTCATCGTTCGGAGATCCTTCGACTACGTAGCCACGCCTGCGGCGTTGCTACTTCGCTCAGGATGACCGATAGGGGGTGATAGGGGCGATGCGATCGGGAGCGATAGAGACCGATAGAGGGCGGAACCGATCCACAATGTTGGTTCTATTATATTACTTCTTCTCTCTTTTCGCTTGACTTTATTATACGAGGGGAAGGGGGACCGCGAAGCGGTGGATGAGGTGTATCTCTCAAACGCCTCCCGCCGCGCCCGCATTCCCTGCCTTCATTTGCAATTTTCATCATAGATCGGAGCTTTTATGTTTACTCTCCCCGAAACCGTCACCTCCATCCTTGCCCGCCTGGAATCGGCAGGCCATGCCGCCTACGCCGTGGGCGGAGCTGTCCGCGACCTGATCCGCAGCGTCCCTCCCCACGATTTTGACCTCACCACCTCTGCCCGCCCGGAGGAGGTCATGGCGCTGTTCGCAAACGAGACGGTTATCCCCACCGGCCTGCAACACGGCACCGTCACGCTGGTCATCGACCATACCCCCTACGAGATCACCACCTTCCGGGGCGAGAGCGGCTACGCCGACCACCGCCGTCCCGATGCCGTCTGCTTCCTCGATTCCATCGAAGACGACCTTGCCCGCCGCGACTTCACCGCAGGTGCCATCGCCTACTCTCCCACCCGCGGACTCTGCGACCCCTTCGACGGCGTCGCCGACGTCAAGGCAGGCGTCCTCCGCGCCGTGGGCGACCCCATGACCCGCTTTTCCGAGGACGGACTCCGCGTCCTGCGCGCCCTCCGCTTCGCCTCCGCCTGCGGCTTTACCATCGAAGCCCAGACCGCCCGCGCCCTCCACGAAGGGAAGCACCTGATCGCTCCCGTCGCCGCCGAGCGCATTTATAACGAGCTGACCCGCACCCTCTGCGGCGCGAATATCGAGCAGGTACTGCTCACCTACGGCGACGTCCTCGCCGTTGCCATCCCCGAGCTGACGCCGCTGTTCGGCTTCCCTCAGAACACCTCCTATCACGACCGCGACGTGTGGGCACACACCGCCGCCACCGTCGCCGCCATCGCCCCCGAACCCGTCCTGCGCTGGACGATGCTCCTCCACGACATTGCCAAGCCCGCCTGCCATTATACCGATGCCCGGGGCACCTCTCACTTCAAGACCCACCCCGAAAAGGGCGCGCCCATCGCCGAGGCGATCCTGACGCGCTTGAAGGCAGAGCGCGCCACCCGCGAGGAGGTCACTGTGCTGATCCGTCTCCACGACATCGACCTGCCGAAGGAGCGCGCAGACATCCACCGCCTGCTGGTGCGGCTGGGAAAAGAGCGCACCCTGCGCCTGCTGGCGGTGAAGGAATCCGACCTTTCCGGAAAATCCCCCTACGGCAGAACCCACGGTCGCGACGTGATCCTGCCCGAGGTGAAGGAAACGGTGGAGTTTCTCCTTGCCGAGGGCGCACCGCTGACCGTCCGCGACCTTGCCGTAGACGGCTCCGACCTGCTCTCCCTCGGACTTCGCGGCAGGGAAGTGGGCGACACGCTCAGTCGCCTCCTGGAAGCGGTCATCGACGGCACCCCCAACCGGCGGGAGGCACTGCTGGGGCTGATCGACGGCTGAAGCGTCCGCAAAATTTTTACAAACGAATATTGACAATTATCTGAAAATATAGTATAATAGAATCACAAAACCAAGCCGTTTCCCTGACCGTCAGAGAGGAGCTGATTCTATGACTTTTCGCACCGTCCGCAAACCATTATTTGCAATCGTTTGCTGTTTGCTCTGTTTTCTCTGCCTGAGCGGGGCGGTCACGGCGTCGGAGAACTCCCCTCGCCGCGGCTATTTGCTGGACGAGGATGAGGCCGAATACCGCTCGCAAATCGAGCAGTCCTTGAGAAAAGAGGAAGACTCCATTCGCGAGGACATTCAAAAGTCGGCTCCTCTGCCCTATGGGTATCAAATCGAGACCGACACCGTGTTCGTGGAATACGAGATGGATTACCGCACTTTGCGGGAATTCGGCACTGATGAGAGCGGTTCTTTTTTGCCGGCAAGCTATGCAGACGATCCCGCTTTTCTCATGCCACTAACAGGCAAGATCGGTGGCGAAGAGCGAACCTTCGGCTTCATCGGATTTAACCGCACCTCCGGCGGCGAATACAGTGCGTCACTGTCCACTACAGAGGTGAACGAATCCTTCAGAGAGGGTGAGCGGCACCACTATTTAGAACTGCTCACCGACGATGAGCTACTGTCCCGCCTGCTGTCCGAAAAGGGCGCGGGAGAGGCGCAGGAGATCGTGCTGGTTCGGCTGTTGACCGGAGATTCCGTGAACCGCGTTGCCATGGTAAAGGCAGACGGCGGCGTGTTCGTGTGGGATCTGAACGATCAGGTGTGGGACGGCGACGAGACCGTGCTGTACGAAGTGGAGGAATTTATCTCGCTTCAGGATGATAAGAACAGGGCGGCATAAATGAGTTTTTAGGAATCGTAGGAGGCACTCTCTTTATCTTCGTGATAAAAGTACTGGGATGGCTGCTGCTGGCAGCGGTAGGCATCACGCTGGTGATCCTGATCGTCCGCAAGCTCATCCGCAAGCGCCGCGCCGCGCGAGGGGAATAGCTACTATGGTAACAGTATAAAATAATGGAGGATCATCTATGAAAAAATGGAAACCAATGCTCGCTTTCTTGTTTGCTTGCGTATTGGCTGCTTCGTCCATGACCGCTTGCGGGAACAAGACGGGCGATGGGAATGCGGATGATGCGAAAGCATACACGAACCTCTCTCCCGAACAGGTGTATGATGCTCTGCTGAATGCCAACGATGCACGGTTTACGCTGGATCGGCTCGTGATCAGCTCTGAGGATCGCCGGCATGATCTTGCGGTCTATCAAAAGGATAACGACCTTTATTCAAGCGATTGGAATCATACGTCGGAATCCTCCCCTGAAAATAACTTCAGCAGCAACCATATTACAGATCCGGATACCGGTTATGATTATTATTCTGAAGATAAAGCCGTATGGATTCGTCGCGAGAGCGCCGACGATTTCGGTTGGAAGGATGCCATGGAAATGTTGTTTTCGGCTTGTTGCGGCTCGCTCTTTACCGATGACGACAATTTGGAGAAGGTTTCTTCCAATCGCTACAAGGTTCGGGACGACGTCTTGGCGGACTTTATAGCGGAAGATGCAGACGGCATTCTCAATCGGGAGATTGGCGACCTGCCCTACCGGGTGGAGGCGCATATGGAATCTGCGGGAGCCGTCTATACGTTTTATGTGAAGGTAGAAACCTTGGATGGAACCATTCAAATTGAGAATAAAAATATAGTGGAGTTTACCGATATTGTCATAGAGATTCCCGAAACCTATGAGATAGAGGAAAACTCATAACATTCCCCGTCTACTCCTCCGACTTCGGTCGGGGGAGTTTTTGCATCCCCCGCCTGCCCAAAATCGAAAAAACTGCAACTTTTTTCGCAAAAACACTTGATATTTGCTACTAAATGTGGTAATATTATGGATGGACTCCAATCAAATAAATTTTGAGGTGAATAATATGTCTATGTATAACAAAAAAACCATCGAAGATATCGACGTTGCCGGCAAAAAAGTGCTGGTTCGTTGCGATTACAACGTCCCCATGAAGGACGGCAAGATTACCGACGCAAAGCGTATCGTCGGCGCCGTTCCTACCATCAAGTATCTGGCTGATAACGGCGCGGCAGTCATCCTCTGCTCCCATATGGGCCGCCCCCACAACATCTTCAACGAGACCGTAAAGCTCGATAAGAAGGAAAAGAAGAAGATCGAAGCTCTGCCCGCAGAGGAACAGGCAGCCGCTACCGCCGCCGCTCTGGAAAAGGCAAAGGGCGACGTGAAGAAGTTCTCCCTGGCTCCCGCCGCTGAGAAGCTCTCCGAGCTCCTGGGCAAGGAAGTGCAGATGGCTACCGACGTCATCGGCCCCGACGCAAAGGCGAAGGCTGCTGCGCTGAAGCCCGGCGAGATCCTCATCATCGAGAACGTCCGCTTCCACGCTGAGGAAGAGAAGAACGACCCCGCGTTCGCCAAGGAGCTGGCTTCCATGGCTGACATCTACGTCAACGACGCGTTCGGCACCGCACACCGTGCACACGCCTCCACCGCAGGCGTAGCAGATTACTTGCCCGCAGTTTGCGGCTACCTGATCCGGAAGGAGATCTCCGTAATGGGCGGCGCACTGTCCGATCCCAAGCGTCCCTTCGTGGCGATCCTGGGCGGCGCAAAGGTCTCCGACAAGATCGCGGTCATCGACAACCTGATCGAGAATGTCTACACCATCATCATCGGCGGCGGCATGGCTTATACCTTCGCCGTAGCGAAGGGCTACACCGTAGGTCAGTCCCTGCTGGACGAGAGCAAGGTCGCTTACTGCAAGGAAATGATGGACAAGGCTGAGGCTAAGGGCGTCAAGCTCCTTCTGCCCGTTGACTGCGTAGTCGGCAATTTCCCCAACCCCATCGACGGTCCCGTTGACGTCAAGACCGTTTCCATCGATCAGATCCCCGACGATCTGGAGGGCATGGACATCGGCGAGGAGACCTGCAAGATCTTCGCAGACGCTGTCAAGTCTGCTAAGACCGTCGTATGGAACGGCCCCATGGGCGTATTTGAGAACCCCACCCTGGCAAAGGGCACCATCGCCGTTGCACAGGCGCTGGCTGATTCCGACGCCATCACCATCGTAGGCGGCGGCGACTCTGCGGCGGCCTGCGAGCAGCTGGGCTTTGCCGACAAGATCACCCACATCTCCACCGGCGGCGGCGCATCGCTGGAATTTTTGGAAGGCAAGGATCTGCCCGGTATCTCCTGCCTCAACGAAAAGAACTGATTACCCTCGGAGGACGAAACAATGAGCAAGAGAAGAAAAGTAATTGCAGGCAACTGGAAAATGAATATGACCCCCTCGCAGGCGAAGAACTTCGCGTCTGAGCTGTACGAGGCAGTCAAGGGCAAGCGCGGCTGTGACATCGTAGTTTGCGTTCCCGCTATCGACATCCCCGCAGTCACCAAGGTCTGTGCAGGCACCGCCATCAAGGTGGGCGCACAGAACGTACATTTCAAGAACTCCGGCGCGTACACCGGCGAGATCTCTCCCGAGATGCTCATCGACGCAGGTGTCAAGTACGTAGTCATCGGTCACTCCGAGCGCCGTCAGTACTTCGGTGAGACCGACGAGACCGTCAACCTGCGCACCAAGGCAGCCATCAACGCAGGGCTGACCGCCATCGTTTGCGTTGGCGAGACCCTGACCGAGCGTGAGCAGGGCATCACCGCCGAGGTAGTTGCCAAGCAGGTGAAGCTGGCGCTCTCCGGCGTCACCGCTGACCAGATGAAGAAGATCATCATCGCATACGAGCCCGTATGGGCGATCGGCACCGGCAAGACCGCTACCGCCGAGCAGGCAGACGAGGTCTGCGGTCTGATCCGCAGCGTCATCGCAGGTCTGTACGGCAAGGTCGTAGCCCGCGGCACCATCATCCAGTACGGCGGCTCCATGAACGCCGGCAACGCAGCAGAGCTGTTGGCGATGGAAAACATCGACGGCGGTCTCATCGGCGGCGCTTCCCTCAAGGCAGACGCATTTGCGACGATTGTTGATGCGGCGCAGTAAGGAAACGACATGGGGGAACTTTTAAAAAAGTTCCCCCACACCCCTTCAAAACTTTCATAAAGCGCGGCAAATTCTTGCCGCGCGGGGAAATAAGCCTTCCCCTTGAGGGGAAGGGGAACCGCGATAGCGGTGGATGAGGTGCGTGTGCGAATAAATATCTATTTTGCCACCTCGTCAACAAGAAGTCTAAAACCAAATACACCAACCATTCGTCTTTGATAAGGTGAATCACCAAAGTCCCCTCAAAGACCCACAACAAGAAGTAGAAAGCATTATTTCGAACGTTTTTGGGGGTCGAGGGGACTTTTCGGCATTTTTACCCTTTTCCGAAGCTCAGAAAAGCCCGCAGAGCACTCCGCAGAAAGGATACGGCATCATGGAAGAGAACCGAAATCTGTACAGAAACCCCTTCAAAGCCCCCGAACCGGGCAGTACCGGCGATCCCTTCGTCATGCGCTACGACGGCGCCTACTACCTGTATTTTTCCGCAGGACGCGCGCCCTCCTATCTCTATTGCTGGAAATCCGACAATCTCGTTGATTGGACTCACATGGGCGTCGCCTGCGATCTCCCCGAGATCTGCGGCGGCTACGCCCCCGAGGTCATCTACAACAACGGCAAGTTCTATATGTGTACCTCGCCCCACGGCAACGGACATTATCTGCTCCGCGCCGACCGCCCCGAAGGACCCTACAAGCTGATCTCTGACCGCATCGGTCAGCGCATCGACGGCAGCTTCTTTCTCGACGACAACGGCGAGTCCTACTTCCTCCGCGCCGAGGAGGACGGCATCAACTACCACACTATGCAGGATCCCGAAACCGTCGATCTCCCCGGCAAGCGCATCCCCGAAAGCTGGTTGAACGGCTGGACCGAAGGTCCCCTCGTTCTGCGCCACGGCGGCAAATATTTCCTTACCTACACCGGCAACCACCTGCTGTCTAAGTGCTATAAAATTGCCTACAGTGTCTCCGACACCTCTCCCGTGTCGGGCTACGTCAATATGAAGAACCGCGTGATCCTGGCAGAGGTGGGCGACGAGTTCCACGGTCTCGGTCACAGCTCCTCCTGCCTTGCCCCCGATATGGACGGCGCGTACATCGTCTACCACAGCTACGAGCTGGTGAAGGAACCGAAGCACCGCAGTATGAACGTGGATCGCCTCTTCTTCAACGGTGCCAGAATGTACGCCAACACCATCTGGTGGGATCAGGAAAAGCCCGCCACCGCCGACTATTCGGTGCGCGGCAACGACGCCCTGTCTGCAGTCACCAAGAAGGGCGAGACCCTGCTCCTTACCAAGGAAGCAACCCCCGCCGTCTACACCGCCGAGGTCAACGTCAACGCCCGCGGCAAGGATTTTACCGTCGCCTACGCCGGCGGCGACGGACGGATCGCGGTCACCGGCAGATGCGTCACCGTCACCGAAAAGGGCAAGACGGTGGCAACAGGAACGCTCCCCAAGAACGTGAACCTGCGCTCCAACAACGCCTACCGCGTCAGCCGCACCGCAGAAGGGAAGAGCGAGCTGCTGCTGGGCAACAACCAGTGCTTCCTGAGTTGGAAGTCTACCGTGAAGGGCGGCAAGATCGGCTTTGCCGAGCTTCCCGAGAAGTCGGTTGTGGGCTTCGTGGGCTTCTCCGCCTACGCCGGTGGCAGCAGCGACAAGACCGCTCGTAAGGGCGTGCCCGGCAGAATGGACGCCGTCCACGCCGTTGAGAACAACCCCATCGTTTCCTGCCGCGAAAACGGCATGGAGATCTTCTGCACCCCCACCGCCAAGGGCACGACCTTTACCTACCCCGTCAACGTCAAGTGCGACGGCAGATATATGCTGGTAGCCACCGTCCGCGATGCTTCTGACGGCGTAGCGGTCACCGTAAACGGCGTCGCCCTCACCGCGCCCGCGCCCGAAAAATACGACCGCGACGGCTCTGCGAAAGTGGTGCTGGGCACTGTCGATCTGCCTGCAGGAATGCAGGATCTGACCGTCATCGCCGACACCGCCTTCACCGCTGACAGCTTTGAGCTGACCTTCGCCTCCGAGGTTGCCGACACCGTGCTGGTGGAGAACGGTCACCTGACTCCCGCCGTGGAAGTGCTGGGCTGGAAGGGAAGAACCTCCCTCCTCCACAAATACATGGGCGTCACCTGTGCCGAGGGCAACGGCTACGGCTATACCGGCGATCACGGCTGGCGCGACTACGAGATCACCGCCACCATCCACGGAACCGCCGATCTGACGGTAGGATGCGCCGAAGTGCTCCTGCGGATGCAGAAGGAGAGCTTTTTCGGCAGCCAGCCCGCCTCCTCGGGCTACGGCTACACCGTTCGCATCGACCACGATAAGCTGACCCTCAACGAGTGGGCGTATGCCGAGCGATGCTTGGTCTCCTACGCTCTCGACCACAGCGGAATGTTCACTCACCGGCTGAAGGTCATCGCCAAGGGACAGAAGATCACCGTCTACCTGGACGGTGCCCTCGTCATCGACTACCCCATCCCCATGGGCAACCCCTCGGGCAGAGTAGGTTTGCGCGTCACCCGCGAATGCTTCGGCATCTCGGAGATGACGGTGAAGAAGATTTAATATGGGGCTTTGCCCCATACCCCGCCAAGAACCTTTTTGAAAAAAGGTTCTTGGAACTCCAAAAACTTTCTAAAAAGCGGGCAAATACTTGCCCGCTACGGAAAAAGATGCGAACGTTTGTCGCACCTCGTTGTAGGGGCCGACGTCCTCGACGGCCCGTCTCGCTCAAATCTATCCCCACCAAAGGGAACTTTTGAAAAAGTTCCCTT
>JAFTOC010000066.1 GCA_017451585.1 Clostridia bacterium | reverse complement strand
TCTGCTGTCGCTTGATAAACATCTTTTTAGAGCATTGCGAATGATTAGCGATTTTTTCTTTCCGATTTTTTCGAACGGTGCAGGCGCTCCCCCTATCGGTCGTCCCGAGCGGAGCAGACGCCCACCTATCGGTCGTCCCGAACGGTGCAGGCGCTCCCCTATCCGTCATCCTGAGCGGAGCAGGAACGCCTTCGGCGTGCCTGCGTAGTCGAACCCGGAGGGCGATGCGAAGCATCGGGATCTCGAAACAAGTCTGATCAGACTCCATTGGAGATCCCGCCTTCGGCGCCCCCGCCATGGCGGGGGTTCGACTCCGAAAACAGCCCACCGGGCTGTTTTCTCCGCTCAGGATGACGCGGTTGGGGACATCGCCCTACGGGCGATGTGTCCTGCCCATCCTATTCCCTTGGCTCGGCATAACAAAACTATTCTCCCCCGCGCGGCAAGTATTTGCCGCGCTTATAAAAGTTCTTTGATGCAAACTTTCTTTCAAGAAAGTTTGCCGGGGTGTGGGGCAGAGCCCTGCATTTATTTAATTCCAATATTCCTCTATATCGGCTCTTTTGGCAGTTAGAGTGCCTTGCACCATGGTGGCGGAGCCGCCGCCTTTGCCGCCCAGGGCGGCGGTCATGGCTTTGGCGAAGGGGCGCAGGTCGATGGCGTTGCTACCGATGAGGAAGGCGTAGCCCGACTCGTCGTCGCCGGCAAAGAGAGCGGCGAGGGGACGTTTGGCGGCGGCACCGTTGACGAGCGCGCGGCGGGCGGGGGTGTCCAGGCGGTTTTCGAAGAAGAGGGCGGGGGCGTCACCGTCGGGGAGGGCGCGGAGCAGCTCCGCCGCCAACGCGTCCTGTAAACGGGCGATCTGCGCCTTCTTCTCCAAGAGTTCGGCGGCAAGCCGCTCCACCGCCTCGGCTACCTCGCCCTGGGGCGCGGTCAGCTTCGCAGAGATTGCCGCAGTGGCAACGTAACGGGCGTGATAGTCCGCCAGCGCGTCCATGCCGCAGAGCATATGAATCCGTACGCCGCCCTTGTAACGGGCAAAATCCAACAGCTTGATCTGCCCCACCTCGCCGGTGTAGGCAACGTGAGGCGCACAGCAGGCGCAGACGTCGTAGCCGGGGATGGTCACGATCCGCACGTTTTCGGTCAGCTCTAACTTGGAGCGGTAGTCCAGCGTCGCCAGCACCTCGGGGGAGGGAAACTCGGCGCGGACGGGCAGATTCTTCCAAATCGCCTCGTTGGCGAGATGTTCCACCCGACAGAGATCCTCGCGGCTCAGTTCACCGTTCAGATCGACGGTCACGTCGTCGTGCCCCAGATGGAAGCCCACGTTGGTCAGCCCGTACAGCGAGTGGAACAGCCCCGAGACGATATGCTCGCCGGTGTGATTCTGCATCTTGCGAAGCCGTTCGGTCGCGTTCACTTGTCCGATCACGGCGGCTCCCACGGACAGCGGGGAGGGAAGCGTGTGTAGGATCACGCCGCCCTTTTCTTTCACGTCGGTGACGGGGATGCCCGACAGCAATCCCGTGTCGGCGTACTGACCGCCCTCCTCGGGGAAGAAGGCGGTGCGATCCAGTTCCACCGCGTAGCCGTCGCCGGCGGATGTGCAGGAGACCACCGTTGCGGTGAAGGAAAAGAGATAGGGATCTTGGTAATACAGTTTTTCGGTCATGGCTCACCTCTCGGGGATCAATATGCCTCTATTGTACGCCTTTTCGGCAAAATTGTCAAGTTATTCGCGGCAAATGGCAACAAAAAATCGGCACCGAAGTGCCGATTTTTATATGTGGTTTGAATTAGCCAACGTAGAAGTCCAGCTCGCAAGCCTGGAATACGCCGTCAGAGGTGTAGCCCAGAACCCATACGTAGTACTGGTAAGCGCCCTGATTTTCAGCGTCGATCGAGTAGCCACAAGCAGCGAAGTTGTCCTCGGTAACGTTGCCTTCGTAAACGTAGTCCAGCTCAGTCCACTGAGTTGCGTCGAAGTCAGCGCCGTCGATGGAGCAAGCCTCAAAGGTAGCCTGATCGTTGGTGCCGTAAACCCACCACTCTCTGGGGTTACGACCGGGATAGTTGACGTTGTCGTTACCGGTGGTCAGAACGTAAGCGGAAATAGTAGCCTGCTCGGTCAGACCGAAGTAGAAGTAGCTGGGGCTGGTGATGCCGCCGCCTGCTTTGCCGGGACCGCCGCCGCGCTTGGTGCCGTCAGGGTTCTCGGGGTCAGCACCGTCTTTGAGGATGGTGTAGTCGCCGTTCTCGTCCTGATCGTAGAACCATTCCAGCTCGGTGTCGATGCCGTCGAACAGCTCATTGATGGACTCATAATCCTGCCATGCGGAGAAGCCGACAGCGGACAGAGTAAGCATATCGATCTTACCGGATGCAGTCAGGCTGGTCTTGCCATCCAGCAGCGTTTCCAGACCGTCGCCGGGAACCTGGGGGTATTCTGCTACTTCTCTTTCGTCGGTGGTATCGATATAGGTCTCGAAAGGTGTTACTGCCGTGGTCGTTTTGCCAACGGTGGTGGTATCGGCAGCATTGTTGCCGGTAGTGGTGGTGCTTGCTTCTTCACCTGCACAGCTTGCGAGAGCCGCAGTCATCATAGCAGCGAGAAGAACCACGCTAAGAAGTTTTTTCATGGGGAACATCTCCTTGTGAAAATAGTATATTACACTATTTAGTGTTGTTATTATTATAGCATATAATCTTCGTTTGGTCAAGAGTATTTGGCAAAATTCAAACGAGCAATTTTATACAAATTTAACAAAGCACAATTGGGCAAAAGGACGAAAATCCGATATTTATATAGCAAGAACGGAGAAATTTGATAGCGAAAGTTGTAAAAAACGGACGCAGGGGATTTGGGGAGGCTCGTTCGACCCTCTCAGCCGCCTACGTCGGGAGCTCTCCCGAAGGGAGAGCCTTGGTTTGTTCGCACCGTCCCTGTAGGGGCGCGCATTGCGCGTCCGTTCGTGCGGTTTGTGCCGAGGTGACGGTTGGTGGGAATCGTTCGGAACGCTGGCTCCCTCAGTCGCCTGCGGCGACAGCTCCCTCCCGGAGGGAGCCTTGGTTTGTTCGCACCGTCCCTGTAGGGAACGGTCTTGACCGTTCCGAACCAAACGGTCTGCACGGAGGTGCGGTTGGTGCGAACCATTCTTCTATTGATTGCGTCAGACTCTCCCTTTGCTTCGGCAGGCGACTTTCCCGACATAGCAAAACCCCCGAGCGTTTGAACGCTGGGGGAATTGTTGTGGAATCGTTTATCTCAGCAAATCGCTTCGATGATCTTGTCGGTCATCTCGACGCAGGAGAGCGGCGTGACGGTGGATGCGCCCAAAATGTCGCCGGTGCGATGTCCTGCAGCGAGGACGTCGTCCACTGCCTTCTCGATGGCGCGCGCCTCGGTCTCCAACGCGAAGGCGTAGCGGAGCATCATGGCGGCGGAGAGGATGGTAGCGATGGGGTTCGCCTTACCGGTGCCTGCGATGTCGGGAGCGGAGCCGTGGATGGGCTCGTACAGACCGCGGGTACTGTCACCGATGGAAGCGGAGGGGAGAAGTCCGATGGAGCCGGTGATCTGAGAAGCCTCGTCGGACAGGATGTCGCCGAAGATGTTGGAGGTGACGATGACGTCAAACTGGGCGGGGTTCTTCACCAGCTGCATAGCGGCGTTGTCCACCAGCATATCCTCGCAGGTCACGTCGGGGTACTCAGCGGCGACCTTGTGAACCGTCTCTCTCCACAGGCGGGAGGATTCCAGCACGTTTGCCTTGTCGATGGAGGTGACCTTTTTGCGGCGCAGGCGGGCAGCCTTGAAGGCGGCGTGGGCGATGCGCTCGATCTCGTAGGTGGAATACTTTTCGGTGTCGTAAGCGGTGAGTCCGTCCTCGGAGCGTCCGCGCTCGCCGAAGTAGATGCCGCCGATCAGCTCACGGAACATGACCAGATCGATGCCTCTTGCCGAAATGTCAGCACGGAGCGGGCTTTCGGCGGACAGGGAAGCGTAGAGCTTTGCGGGGCGGATGTTGGTGTACAGACCCAGCGCGGCACGGATGCCGAGCAGTCCCTTTTCGGGACGCAGATGACCGGGGAGCGTGTCCCACTTGGGGCCGCCCACCGCGCCCAGCAGGACGGAATCGGAAGCCAGGCAGCCGTCGATGGTCTCCTGGGGAAGCGGAACGCCGGTGGCGTCGATGGCACAGCCGCCCATCAGATAGGGGGTGTAGTTGAATTTGTGACCGTATTTCTCGCCGATCTTGTCCAGCACGCGGCAGGCGCTGTCCACGATCTCGGGACCGATGCCGTCACCGCGAAGAAGTGCAATGTTATAGTTCATGATATGTTCTCCTTTGGGGCTCTGCCCCAAACCCCGCCAAAAACCTTTTTGGAAAAAGGTTTTTGGATTTCCCAAAACTTTTTGGGAAAAGGGATATTATATTAATTGAATTTCGTGTAGAACGATGTAACGATTAGATGTTGATCGGTAACACTCTGTGCGAGTTGCTATCGTTGCCGTTGTAGGGGCCGACGTCCTCGACGGCCCGGTTGCGGGAGCCAATGAAGCGGTCGTACGCTCATCAGCTTGTTCCGTGCACACCGTTCGAACGGGCCGTCGAGGACG
>JAFTOC010000065.1 GCA_017451585.1 Clostridia bacterium | reverse complement strand
CAACTTCCTTGGCTGGCGGTTTTCTAAAGCTGTAGAATGCGCCGACCAGTATTGGTCGGTGCTTTTATTAAAGTTCTTGAGGGGTCTGGGGGACTTCTTACAAGAAGTCCCCAGCGGGGTTTGGGGCAGCGCCCCATAGATAATAGATCCAACAGATCCAACTTATTTCTGCATTGCGCCCAGGATTGCGGGAGCGGCAGAGAGTGCTTCGTCTACCTTGGAGACGTCCTTGCCGCCTGCGGTAGCGTTGTCGGGACGTCCGCCGCCGCCGCCGTTACAGATAGCGGCTACTTGTTTCACCAGATTGCCGGCGTGTGCACCGCTCTTGAGCGCGTCCTTGCCGCAGCCTGCAACGAAGTTCAGTCTGCCGTCGCCGATGACTGCCATCAACACGACTGCGGACGCATCGGATGCCTTCAGATTATCGCAGACGTTGCGGGCGGCGTCAACCGATACGCCCTCCGCCTTGGCGATGTAGAGGTGGAACGCACCGACCTCGGTACAGTTGTCTGCAATTGCGGACAGCTTGGCAGAAGCCATTTTGGCTTCCAGCGACTCGATTTCGGCCTTTGCGGACTTCAGCTCGCCCTGAAGCGCGGCAACCTTCTTGGGAAGGTCAGCGGCGGAGGGAGCCTTCAGCTCGCGGGCAGTCTCGGCAAGAAGCGCGTCCTTCTCAGCAAGCAGTGCCAAAACGCCGGTACCGGTGGTGCCTTCGATACGGCGCACGCCTGCGGCTACCGAGGACTCGGAGATGATCTTGAACAGACCAAGCTTTCCGGTATTGTCCATGTGGGTGCCGCCGCAAAGCTCGGTGGAGAAGTTGCCCATCTTCACCATGCGGACAGTGGAGCCGTACTTTTCTCCGAAGAGTGCCATCGCACCCGCCTTCTTAGCAGATTCAATATCAGTCTCAACGGTAGCAATCTCCTCGGTCAGCAGAATGTGCTGATTGACCAGCCTTTCCACCGCCGCCAACTCTTTATCGGTGAGAGCGGCAAAATGAGTGAAGTCGAAGCGCACGCGCGCTTCATCCACGTAGGAGCCCGCTTGCTCTACGTGATTGCCCAGTACCTCGCGGAGTGCCGCCTGCAATAGGTGACAAGCCGAGTGGTTGCGGCGGATGGACTGTCTGCGGGAGACGTTGATCTCCAGACGGACGGTGTCGCCCACCTTCACGTCGCCGCTTGCCAGCGAGCAGATATGGATATATACGCCGTCCACCTTCTTGGTGTCTATGACGGTGATCATAGTGTCGTGATCAAAGATAATGCCGGAGTCGCCCACCTGACCGCCGCCCTCGCCGTAGAAGACGGTCTTGTCGGTGATCAGCGTGAATTCGCCCTCGGTGACCTCGTCCACGCTCATGTCGTCGGCGATAATGCCGATGACCTTCGCCTCGCAGGAATCGTTGTCATAGCCCACGAACTCGGTCTTGCTAAAGTCGGAGAGCAGAGACTTGGAAGCGTCGCTCCAGCCGGAAATATTGGCTCTGGCGGCACGGGCACGTTCTTTCTGAGACTTCATCAGCGCCAGGAAGGAGGCTTCGTCGATTTCCAGCTTCTGCTCGCCTGCGATCTCACGGGTCAGGTCGATGGGGAAGCCGTAGGTATCGTAGAGACGGAAGACGTCGTCGCCGGAGAGTACCTTCTCGCCGTCCTGCGCAGCCTTGCGCATGATGTTGGAGAGGATGGCAAGACCTGCGTCGATGGTGGCGGCAAAGCGCTCCTCCTCCATGGTCAGTACCTTTTGGATATAGGCAAGCTTTTCGGTCAGCTCGGGATATTCGGAGTAGTTCTCGCGGGCAACCACGGCGGCGATGTCCGCCAGGAAGATGCCCGAGATGCCCAGCATTCTGCCGTGACGGGCGGCGCGGCGGAGCAGACGGCGGAGCACGTAGCCGCGTCCCTCGTTGGAGGGGATGACGCCGTCGCAGATCATAAAGCTGGAGGAGCGGATGTGGTCGGTGATGACGCGCAGGGAGATGTCAGTCTTGGGATCGTCTCCGTATTGGACGTTTGCTTTTTCGCTGACCGCCGCCATGATGTTACGGACGGTATCCACCTCAAAGAGGTTGTTGACGCCCTGCAGAATGCAGGCGAGACGCTCCAGACCCATACCGGTGTCGATGTTGGGCTTGGCAAGGCGGGAGTAGTTGCCCTTGCCGTCGTTGTCGAACTGAGTAAATACCAAGTTCCAAAATTCCATGTAACGGTCGCAATCACAGCCGGGCTTGCAATCGGGCTTGCCACAGCCGTACTCGGGACCGCGGTCGAAGTGGATCTCGGAGCAGGGGCCGCAGGGACCGGAGCCGTGCTCCCAGAAATTATCCTCTTTGCCGAGTCTGACGATCTTTGCGGGATCGACGCCGATCTTATTTGCCCACAGATCGTAGGCTTCGTCGTCATCCAGATAGATGGTGACCCACAGCTTGTCCACGGGCATTTCCAGCACCTTGGTGATGTACTCCCAAGCCCAGGTAATGGCTTCTTCCTTGAAGTAATCGCCGAAGGAGAAGTTGCCCAGCATCTCAAAATAAGTGCCGTGGCGGGCGGTCAGACCGACTCTGTCGATGTCGGGCGTGCGGATGCACTTCTGACAGGTGGTCATACGGTGACGGGGAGGTTCCTCCTCACCGGTAAAGTATTTTTTCAGAGGGGTCATGCCTGCGTTGATCAGCAGAATCGACTTGTCCCCGATGGGAACCAGCGGGAAGCTTTTGTGACGCAGATGCCCTTTCGACTCAAAGAAGCGCAGATAGGATTCTCTGATGTCGTTGACCGAAGTCCATTTCATATCTATATCCTCCTCAATTGGAAACAATAAATCACCCTATATTATAGCGAAAAAAGTGCCGTCTGTCAATCAGTTTCCGCAAAAAATCGAAATTTTCTGCAAAAAAGAACTGCCGCAAATGCAGCAGTTCTTCGGCTTTATTCAGTTTTCAGCACCCATTGCGCGGAGGTGAGTAGCGTTTCCTTGGCTCGTGCCCAGATCTGCTCGAATTCCCGCAGAGGTGCGGGGGCGCTGTTAATGGCAAATTCGATGGTCAACGAAGGGATTCCCAGCGCTTGCATAGCGTAATCCTTGAGACCGGCGGTGCTGGAAGAGGATTGACTGCCCAAACCGTAACCGTTTTTCTTGGACAGCAACGTGGCGATCTCTTTGCTCTTGGCATTGACCTCGGGCAGATTGTCGGCATCGAAGGACCAGTAGATCAGTGAGCCGCTGGTGTGATAGCTGAGGGTCAGCTCAAAGTCGTTTGCCCGCAGATATTCTGCCAGTGCTTTCGACTCGGCGGCGCACTCGGGAGCCGTTCCTTTATATCCGGCGTAGGCAGGAGTGTCGGATTGGTACATACTTTCGTATTTGTACCACAATGCGTCAAAATTGGCGTTGAGATCGATTCCTTTAGCGTTGGCCTTCCACAGCACTGCCGTATCCGAGCCGTATTGATCGGCAAAAGGGGGAGGAACGGTAGCGGTTTGAGAGATCGTGACGCCGTCGGGGTTGCTCATGGGAACGATATGGATCGCAACCCGATCAAGCAACTCGGCGACGGTCATACCGTTCTCCAGCACCGTATCGAGGTGATGCAGGATGTAGTCGATCTCGCCCATTGCGATCTGCGTTACCACGTGTTCTCTGGCGTGGATGGAGGCTTGCATAAAGATCGTATGCTCCGCCTCGCGGTTGCCCAGGATCGCCAGCGTCAGATCGCGCCCCTCCTCGCTCTTGCCGATGGTGGAAAGGGTCAGAAGATCGGGAAACTTTTCCGCAAGTGTTTGGAGATCCACCTGCATTTGCTCGTAGCTGTAGTTTTGCACCGGCTCCACCACCGTCAGATCGGCGTCGGTGCCGAGACCGTCCGGGCGAGTCAGGTAAGAGGCGTTTACATAGCCGGTGAGACCGTGATATTTGACCTTTGCGAATGAGCCGGTGAACTTGATCAGTTCTACCGATTCGCCCACGGTGATACGGGTGATGGTGGCGGAAGCGGTAGATGCCTCCTTGCGGAGATTGATGTATTCGTTGCAGGTGACGACCCAGTGAACCTCGGGCGCAGGCGGCTCTGCGGGAACCGTAGTGACCGGCTTGGTAGTCGTTACGGGTTTGGTGGTTGTAACGGGCTTGGTCGTAGTAACCTTCTCCGTGGTTGCAGTCTTTACCGGAGGCGTAGTAGTGGTCACTTCGGGGGGCGTGGTAGCGGCGGGCTCTTCGGTGGTAGTCACGGGCGGAACGGTGGTCGGTTCGCCCGTCTCGGGAGTAGAAAGGGAAGAGTCCGAGGGGAGATCGGAGCTGTTGACACTATCGGAACCGGACGTTTGGGGCTCGGAAACGGAGGGCGTTGGCAGGGAGGACTGTTCCGGAGTGGGGAGGACGGTGGTTCCGGCAGAAGCAGTGCTGTGAGGAGTGGGCGTTTTGCTGGCGTCGGTAGTTGTGGGCGAGGCGTCATCGCCGCAAGCGGCTAAAATGAGCGCCAGCAACAGAAGGGGTAACAGACACAAAAATAATGATGATTTCATATTGGCTCCAAAATGATGGGGTAATTCAGTATATTCCAAAAGACTGCGCGAAGTGTAGCAGGCGTTCCGCGCGGATACGAATGTGAGTTGCAGAGCGCAAATTGAAAAAACAAGGACGGAAAACCGTCCTTGTTCTATGCGTGGAAATTAAACCCGCTCGACCTTACCGGAACGCAGGCAACGAGAGCAAACGCTGATAGTCTTATGAGTACCGTTTACATTTGCCTTAACTTTTCTGATGTTGGGCTTCCACTGTCTGTTGGTCTTGCGATTGGAATGGGAAACATTCTGACCGAACATTACGCTTTTGCCGCAGAGTTCACACTTAGCCATTTTCTGCACCTCCATTAACTACTAAGAGATTACTGTAAATCACAACAGCGTTATTATACCATAGCTTTTTCAAAAATGCAATAGGTAATTTGAAATTTTTCAATTTTTTTGCTAACCTACAAATAATGTGTCGGGAAACGGTCAATTTTTGCCGTCTTCGTCATCTTCATCGATGGTATGTAGACTTCGGGGCACCTTTGCTCCCTCTGTTTCTTGGGCGACTGTCTCTTCGGAAGCTCCCTTTTTCTTGAAAAGCTTGGAAGCATAGAATTTTCGCTCAGAGCCTTCCAGGAGACGTTTGATATTGGAGTGATGACGGGCGATCAAAAGCAGTGACATTGCAATGGCGCTGATGCTCATCAAAGGCGTAGGAGAAAAGCCGGTAAAAACCTTGGTAATGCTGCGCTGAACCAACGGATAGAAGAGCGCACCCATGATGGAGCCCAGCGAAACGTAGTGCATACCAATGGCGACGATCAGGAAGATCGCCAGAATGATGACGCCCGAAAGGGGGTTCATAGCAAAGATAACGGCTGCGGCGGTGGCAACGCCCTTACCGCCTTTGAAGCGGTAATAAATGGGGAAGCAGTGTCCCAGCATACAGCAAAGACCGCAAAGATGTGCCGCACTGTCTCCCAACATAACACGGGCGATCAGTACCGAAACGATGCCTTTAGCAACATCTCCCATCAATGTCAGCGCGCCGATCTTTTTTCCGTAGATTCGTCCCATATTGGTGGTGCCGGCGTTCTGACTGCCATATTTGCGGATGTCATCCTTGAATGCCAGCTTGGAGATCACCAGCGAGAAGTTGATACTGCCCAAAAGGTAGGAGACGATCATCCAGCCCAAAACCGCGATCAGCATCCAGATAACGGTGGACTCACTACCGAAATCCATACTGAAGCCGCTGTCGGTTTGGTTGATCTTCACCCCAAAGATGTCCATAATCAGACCGTGATCGGAATAATTTCCGAAAACCAAGCGTGCGAGAAAATTCAGCATTATTTTTCTCCTCCTTCATCGCCCCGCTGACGCAGGATCAGCTTAATGGGCGTACCCACGTAACCGAAGACCTCGCGGAGTTGATTCTCGATATATCTTTGATATGAATAGTGGAACAGACGAATGTCGTTGCAGAAGATGACGAAGGTAGGCGGCTGAACACCGATCTGGGTCATATAATAGATCTTCAGACGCCTACCCTTGTCGGAGGGAGGCTGTACGCGGGTAGTAGCATCGGTGAGCATATCGTTGAGCATACCCGTGGTGATACGGGTGCAGGCCTGATTGTGAACGTACACGATCTGCTCGTAAAGCTTCTGCACGCGCTGACCGGTCTTTGCTGAAACGAACAGCAGAGGGGCGTAGGGCATATAAGAGAGCGCGGTGCGGATCTTATTGGTAAACTCGTTGGTGGTGGAGTTGTCTTTCTCGATCAGATCCCACTTGTTGACCACGATGATGGACGCCTTGCCCGCTTCGTGAGCGATGCCCGCGATCTTCTCGTCCTGCTCGGTGATGCCCACCGATGCGTCGATCATGATCAGACAAACGTCGGCACGCTCCACCGCCATCTTGGCGCGGAGCACGCTGTATTTTTCGATCCTATCCTCCACCTTGCTCTGACGGCGGATGCCCGCAGTGTCGATGAACATAAAGCGTCCCTCGGGAGTTTCTACGTAGGTGTCGATGGCATCACGGGTGGTGCCCGCGATGTCTGAGACGATCAGACGATCTTCGCCCAGAATGTGGTTGATGATGGAGGACTTTCCTGCATTGGGCTTACCGATGACAGCAACCTTGATGAGACTCTCGTCCTCTTCCTCCTCCGCCTCGTCGGGGAAGAAGGAGTAAACGGCCTCTAAGAGATCGCCGGTACCGCTGCCGTGGATGGAGGAGATCGCAATAGGATCGACGGCAAAGCCCAACTCGTAGAATTCGTAAAATTCGGGAGGCAACGCACCGATGGAGTCGCACTTGTTGATGGCGGGAACCACGGGCTTGCCCGAACGGATCAGCATGGTGGCAATATCGCGGTCGTCGGCGGTCAGCCCCGTCCGTACGTCGCATAGAAAGATGATGACGTCTGCGGTGTCGATGGCGATCTCTGCCTGCATCCGCATATGCTTTAAGATCACGTCGTCGTTATGCGGCTCGATACCGCCGGTATCGATGAGCATACAGGTGCGGTTCTGCCATTCGATCTCGTAGTAGATGCGGTCGCGGGTCACGCCGGGGGTGTCCTCCACGATGGCGATCCGCTGACCGGACAGCTTATTGAAAAGGGTGGACTTGCCCACGTTGGGGCGTCCTACGATGGCAACGATGGGTTTTGCCATAGCATTTCACCAATCCTTTCACAGTTTTCAATCGCACAGGAGCGCTCTTACGAATGCGTCCCCGTCGGGCTCCACCGGGATGATGGGAACGCCCAGCTTTTTGGACAGTTCCTCCAGCGAAACGTCGTCTAAAAACAGGTCGCCGCCGTCCCGCAGCATGGTGGAGGAGATATAGAGCCGCTCGCCCAAGGGCTTGTCCTTCAGCTGATCGTACAGGTCACAGCCACAGATGAGTCCTGCCACCGTGATCTCGGGGCCGAAGAAGCGGTTCTCGATCTGATAGACCCGCCCCGACAGCCCGGGACAAGCCTCACAGAGTGTGTTCGTAATTTTAGAAATAAAATCGTACGCCGCCCGACCGGTGGCAATGGAGAAGCTCCGCACGACCGAGGTGTCGTAATCTTCCGCCAGATACTCCATCGCGGAGGAGAACTCCTCGTCCATGCAGGTGATCATACCCACGCCGTTGTCCAGTTGGGGGTAGCCCTCATAATAGTCGGGAGAAGGAAGGGGAAGCTCTGCCTGCAGGTAGAACTCGTCGGCGGCAAAAAAGAGCCGCTCGCCGCGCGTCTGCAGGGATGCTTCACCGTGGCGGTTGATGACCTCGATCACCTCAGCCGCTTCTTCTTTGGTGAAGGGGGAGAGAGGATAGAGACCGTCCCGATATTTGGTAAGTCCCGCAGGCACGACGGCAACGCTTCCGATCGCCTCACCCAGCGTGGCTAGATCGGTCAGCGACCGCTCCAGCTCTTCGCCGTCGTTGACGCCCTTGCAGAGCACGATCTGGGCGTTGATGGTGATCCCGGCATCGGCAAGTCTTCGAAGATGGCGCAGACTGTCTCCCGCAAAGCGGTTGTGGAGCATTTTGCAACGAAGCTCGGGATTTGTGGTGTGTACCGAAATATTGATAGGACTCATGTGCATCTTGCTGATGCGGTCGATGTCCGCGTCGGTCATGTTGGTCAGGGTAATATAATTGCCCATCAGAAAGGACAGACGGGAATCGTCGTCCTTGAAATACAGGGTCTCCCGCATCCCGCGGGGGAGCTGATCGATGAAGCAGAAAATGCACTTGTTGCGGCAGGTCTGCTTCTTGTCCATCAGGTAGGTCTCAAACTCCAGCCCGATGTCGTCGTATTCGCCTTTGCGAATCTCCACCGTCAACAGATCGGGACCCCGATGGAGCAACAGAGAGAGGGTACGATCGATCAGATAAAAGCGATAGTCCAGCACGTCGGCGATATCGTTGCCGTTCACCGAGATCAGAATATCGCCGGCGCACACGCCCGCCTTCTCGGCGAGGGAGCCGCGTTCCACCGATTGAATAGTGACCATATCTCTCTCCTTTGGGGATTTTCCTTTGCAGGAATGAAAATAAGGGCGTGTTTTACACGCCCCTATTGCTGTCGAAGTCAAGCCTCGGTCTTTACGATTTCCTTGCCGTGATATGTGCCGCAATTCTTGCAAACTCTGTGAGTCAGAACGAATTCGCCGCACTTAGGGCACTTCTGAATGCTGGGCGCAGTCAGCTTCCATACGTTCGAGCGTCTCTTGTCACGTCTTGCCTTCGAAACTTTTCTCTTCGGAACTGCCATGTTTACACCTCCAGTTGGTTACACTTTCAACATACTTATACAGTATAGCACAAACTTTTTCATTTGTCAAGTAGTTTTTGCAAAATAGCCAGCCTTGGATCAATTTCTTTTTTGGGGCAATCGCAATCGCCCTCGTTCAGATCCTTACCGCACTTGGTACACAGCCCCTTGCAATCCTCCTTGCAAACGAAGGTATAGGGAAACTCCAGCACGATGGCCTCGAGGAGTGGAGAATCGAGGTCGATCTTCTGATCTTCGATCAGGAGGTAGTCGTCGTTATCTTCGTCTTGGTTTTGGAGAGACTTGCGGGTAGCCAGCACCTTGTGGATGTTCAGCGTAAAGAGGCGGGAAATCTCCTTCCAGCAGCGGGAGCAGTGGGTGTCAAAGGGAACCTCTGCCACGGCGTCCAGCACCTGATAACCGTCGTGGTTGACGATCGCACCCTTGATGCGGATGTCACCCGTAAAATGAATATCTTTGAAATCCTCGGGGGCGGGCGTAAGATAATCCAGCGCGATCTCCCGGACTTCTCCCTTCAGCATAGGGCGTACATCGATCAGCATAGGAAATTCCTTTCTTCTAACTTTACAAGGCTTTCGACCTATTATACAAGAAAAAACGCCCTTTGTCAAGGGCGTTTTTTGAGAAAATCGACAATTTTGTGCGTGTGTGATTGTAAAACTTGACATTTGGGGTGTGGAAATTGGATATTAAATCGAGGGGAGGAGAAAACCATCTCAAACGCCGAATGTTTTCCAGAGTTGCGCATAGCGCAACTCTATGCCTCATCGGACTCTCCCCAACTTTCTTGGCTGGCGCTTTTCTAAATTAATAGTTTATCGACAGACTGGGGGCGGCAAGCATTTGCCGCTTTTCAAAAAGTTCTTTGCTCCGCTTTCTTTCAAGAAAGCGGGCGGGGTGTGGGGCGGCGCCCCGCATTCTATAACGCCGCTCTCAGCAGTCCCAAAATCTTCTTCTCCTCCCGCGATACCTTCACCTGAGACAGCCCCAGCGCGTTGCCCACCTGCTGTTGGGACAGCCGATGGAAGTAGCGGAGTCGTATGATCTGCTGCTGATCGGGGGTAAGCCGCGCGATGGCTTGCTCCAGGGCGATGTGATCGGTGAGGCGATCCAGCGGTGCGTCGGGATCGGCAATGAAGTTTTCCAACGGCGCGCCGTCTTCGCCGCCCACCGTTTCGCTGAGAGAGCGGACGGGACCCGCCGCGTCCAGCGCGGTAACGATCTCCTCGGCGGTGTAGCCGGTCAGCTCGGAAAGCTCGCTCACCGTGGGCTCCCGCCCCTCCCGCCGGGAAAACTGCTCCCGCTCCCGCATCAGATGCACAGCACGGGTGCGGATGGTACGGGAGACCTTGATGATCCCGTCATCCCTGAGGTGTCGGCGGATTTCTCCGATGATCAGCGGCACGGCGTAGGTGGAGAACATACACCCGAAGGAAAAATCGAAGGATCGCGCCGCCCGAAGCAGTCCGATGGAGCCGATCTGCACCAGATCCTCGTACTCAGTCCCCCGATCGCGGAAGCGGAGCGCTACCGATTTCACCAGTCCCATGTTATTCTCCACCAGCTCTGCCAGTGCGCACTCGTCTCCCTCGGCAACCTGTCGCAGCAGGGTATCGTTATCTGTCATCTCTGCTCATCCTTTCTGTCCGAGCACTATTATAACCGCTCGGTTATGTAGAAGAGCTTCCGAACAGCATTTCAAAGGCGACGGTAGTGCCTTTCCCCGGCTTCGACTTTACCGCGAATTTCTTGGAGAGTGACTGCATGATGGGCAGCCCCATGCCGCCCCGCTCACCCTCGGGATCGGTGGTGTAAAGGGGCTGCATACAGCGCTCCACGTCCGCCATGCCGCAACCCGTGTCTTTGATCCGAACCTTCAGCGCGCCTTTTCCCGTGACGCGGACGGTGATCTTGATATTCCCGACCTTGTTTGCACCTTTGTAAGCGTGCACGACGCAGTTGGTCACCGCCTCCGAGACCACCACGCGCAGATCGGACAGCTCCTCCAGCGTGGGGTCTAACCGCGCGGCGAAAGCGCAGACGATCTGACGGGCAAACGCTTCGTTTTCCGACAGAGCAGGAAATTCTAACTGAAATCCGTTTTGTACTTTTCTTTCCTTCATGATTTTGCAACCTCCTGTTGTGACTTTTCTGCGGTGAGCACGGGGATCAGCTTGTCCACTCCCGCAAGAGCGAGGATCTTGATGGTCTGGGGCGTGGGATTCGACAGCTTCAGCACTCCGCCGATCTCTCGCATTCGGGTGTAACGTCCCAGGATTAGCCCCAGCCCCGAGGAATCCATAAAGTCCACTCGGGACAGCTCCAGCACCATCGCGTGAGGGCGGGCGAGAAAGATCTCGCGGTCAATGGTCTCGCGGATATACTTGGCGCTGTGATGATCGATGTCACCGTCGATGACCACCCATAGGGTGTCGTCTTTTTTCTGACAGGTCACTCCTGCAATTTCCATAATTTGTTTGTCCTTTCTGTTTTGTTTATATTGAACCTTTCAAGAACTTTTGTAGAGTCGACGAATACTCGTCGGCAGGTTTTGATACCGCCCTCACCGATGCAAAGGAGACAACAAAAAGCCGTGGCGTCCTGCAAGTACAGGATACCACGGCTCTTCTGCAAAGTTTGTCAGAATAGGGAACGGGAATAATTTTATTTATATATCTCACAGCTTATATATCTCACAGCGGCAAGCATTTACCGCCGTTTGATATAAGTTTTTGAAGATTCCAAAGAAACTTTTTTCAAAAAGTTTCTTTGGCGGGATGCAAGGGCAGAGCCCTTGCATTAGCCTTTGATCTTCTTCAGCGCGTCCTCGGTCTTGGCAAGGGTATCGGCGTACTTCTTCATTTTCTCCTTTTCGCCGTTGACCACCGCTTCGGGAGCCTTGGCTACGAAGCCGGGGTTTTGCAGCTTCTTCTCAATGCGGGCGATCTCACCCTTCAGCTTCTCGATCTCGGCAGAGAGGCGGGCGGCCTCCTTGTCCAAGTCGATGATCTCGGCAAGAGGGATGAAGAAGGTGGCGCTGTCGGTGACGATCTGCACGGCAGTGTCGTCGGAGTGGGAGCGGCAGACGGTGACCGATGCGGCAGACGCCAGCTTCTCGAAGAACTTGGCAGTCTTGGCAGTGAACACGTCGGTGTTCTCGGTGACGATGAAGAGAGCTGCCTTCTTGGAGGGAGGCACGTTCATCTCTGCGCGGCGGTTGCGGATGGCACGGATGGAGGCGATGAGGGCTTCCATCTGCTTTTCCTCGGCAGGAAAGGAGAGTGCGTCGCTTGCCTTCGGCCAGTTTGTGACCATGATCGACTCGCCGCAGTGGGGAAGAGTCTGCCAGATCTCCTCGGTGATGAAGGGCAGGTAGGGATGGAGCAACTCCAGCGTACGGGAGAGAACGTAGCAGAGCACGTTCTGAGCAACCTTGTTGGAGGCAGACCCCTTGTCGTTCAGACGGGGCTTCACCAGCTCGATATACCAGTCGCAGAAAACGTCCCACAGGAAGTCGTAGAGCTTGGAAAGAGCAATGCCCAACTCGAAGCGATCCAAATTGGAGGTCACCTCGCCGATCAGCGTGTTCAGCTTGGACAGGATCCAGCGATCCTCCACCTCCAACTCCTCGGTTGCAGGCAGAGATGCCTCTTCAATGTCAAGGTTCATCAAGACGAAGCGTGCAGCGTTCCAGATTTTGTTGTTGAAGTTGCGGGCAGCCTCGATCTTCTCGTCGGAGAAGCGCATATCGCTGCCGGGAGCGTTGCCGGTGGTCAGCGCGAAACGGAGGGCGTCTGCGCCGTACTGCTCGATGATTTCCAGAGGATCAATGCCGTTGCCCAGCGACTTGGACATCTTCCGACCCTGTGCGTCGCGCACCAGACCGTGAATGAAGACGGTGGAGAAAGGTGCCTTGCCGGTGTGGGTCAGACCCGAGAAGATCATTCTCGATACCCAGAAGGAGATGATATCGTAACCGGTGACCAGCACGGAGGTGGGATAGTATTTCTCAAACTCTGCGGTCTTATCAGGCCAACCGAGAGTAGTAAAGGGCCACAGCGCGGAGGAGAACCAGGTGTCCAGCACATCCTCGTCAGCGCGCATGGGTGCGCCGCAATGAGGACAGACGGTCAGCTCGTCCTCGGAGACCTCCATCTTGCCGCAGGCATCGCAGTAGTAGGCGGGAATGCGGTGTCCCCACCAAAGCTGACGGGAGATACACCAGTCGTGGACATTTTCCATCCATCTATTATAATTGTTAGTAAACCGCTCGGGAACGAAGCGGATATCGCCCTCGGCAACCACGTCCAGCGCGGGACCTGCCAGAGGCTCCATCTTTACAAACCACTGATTGGAGGTCAGGGGCTCGACCGTCGTGCCGCAACGGTAGCAGGTACCCACATTGTGGGCGTGGGGAACGACCTTAACCAGGAAGTTCTCGGCATTCAGATCGGCAACGATCGCCTTGCGCGCCTCGTAGCGATCCATACCGTGATAGGGGGTATCGGGACAACTAATCTTAGCGTCGCCGTCCATAATCACGATCTGGGGCAGGTTGTGCCGCTGACCGACCAGGAAGTCGTTGGGGTCGTGAGCGGGGGTGATCTTCACACAGCCGGTACCGAAGTCCTTTTCCACGTAATCGTCGGCGATTACGGGGATCTTGCGGCCTACAAGCGGCAGATACAGCGACTTGCCGATCAGATGGGCGTAGCGCTCGTCGTCGGGGTTGACCGCAACGGCGGTATCGCCCAGCATGGTCTCGGGACGGGTGGTGGCAACCTCCACGAAGCCATCGGTGTCGCTCATCGTGTAGCTTCCGTTTTCATCCAAGATAGGATAGCGGATGTGCCAAAAATTGCCGTTTTGTTCAGCATACTCTACCTCTGCGTCGGAGAGGGCAGTGCGGCAGTGAGGACACCAGTTGATGATGCGGTTGCCGCGGTAGATGATGCCGTCGTTGTACAGGTTTACGAAGACCTTCTTCACCGCGCGGGAGCAGCCGGGATCCATGGTAAAGCGCTCACGGGTCCAGTCGCAGGACGAGCCCAGCTTTTTCAGCTGGCTGATGATGCGGCTGCCGTACTGGTTTTTCCAGTCCCAGACCCGTTCCAGGAACTTCTCGCGACCGAGGTCGTAACGGGTGATCCCCTCGTTTTTGCGGAGCTGCTCCTCAACCTTGATCTGCGTTGCAATACCCGCGTGGTCGGTGCCGGGGAGCCAAAGGGCGGAGTAGCCCTGCATTCTCTTGTAGCGGATCAGCACGTCCTGCAGGGTCTCGTCCAGCGCGTGACCCATGTGGAGCTGTCCGGTGACGTTAGGAGGCGGGATGACGATGGTGAAGGCGGGCTTGCCGTCGTTTACGTCAGGGGTAAAATAGCCCTTGTCATTCCAGAATTTGTACAGCCGATCTTCCAGTTCGGCGGGGGAATACTGTTTTGCCAATTCTTTTTTCATATCTATTCTCCTTTTTGATTTTTTGTTTTTCTTGGGAAACTTCTTGAAAGAAGTTTCCCAAACCCTTCAAGAACTTTTCTGAAGCCGACGAATACTCGTCGGCAGGGAATTATAACTTTCCCTTGGCGGCAAGTATTTGCCGCCTTCATTGAAGTTTTTGAAGATTCCAAAGGAACTTTTTTCAAAAAGTTCCTTTGGCGGGATCCAAGGGCAGAGCCCTTGGAATAAAAAAACACCTGTGTCCCGTACTTACAGGACGCAGATGCGCGGTACCACCTGTATTCGTTGCATTGCAACGCACTTTGCGAGACCGATGAGTCTCTGCTGCTGTAACGGGCAGACCCGTCGATCCTTACTGTCGGTTCGGGATCGCCGCTCCCGGACTACTTCACGACCGCTGCCTGTGACGGTTCCAGCCGATGCCGTCACTCTCTGTAAGGCGGGGGAGATCGCTACTCCTTCCGTTCATTGCGTTTTCGTAATTATAACACAATTTTCGAAGTTTGTCAACACCTCCGTCTAATTTTGGTAAGGATTTTTTCACAATTGAATGATAAAATAGGGGAAGAATAACCGAACACGGTACAATTATACCGTTAGGGCTTGACAAAATCCGACAGGTTGTGTATAATAAAATATATATGCTATATGCGATAATTTGACTTTTCAACGATCGGTCGATCAAGCCTTATGAGGAGACAGTTATGTTTATTGAATTTTCAATCGAAAGGAAAAAAGAATACTGGTTGCTCAGTCTGTTGGCGTCGGTGCTCTACGTTCTTCTCGGAGTCGCTATGGACGTGGATATGGACGATGCCGTCAAGATCGGCATTTTGCTGTTAGCGGTACTGAATCTGCGGATCCACTTTAAGGACAATACGCCGGCGTTTATCGGACCGATGATCGCGGCAGTTTTTTCCTTCATTATATTCTATGAAGTACAGCTTGCCGTTGGTGCTACCATCGATAAACTGACTTTTCTTTTGATCTTTTTGAATTTCTTGATCGTGTTCGGAATCGTCTTGTTTGCAGCATCTGCCTGCGGCAATCTGTCCTGGGCTTTGGTCGGTGTCAATATAGTGCTGGTAACGCTGGGGATTGCTAACAATTTTGTGGTGCAATCCCGTGGTGTGGAGCTGCAGTTTTCAGATCTGTTTTCCATAGGAACGGCGGCAGCCGTTGCGGGAGGCTACAAATTCACGCTGGCTTCGTACAGCGTGACGGCGATCATGCTGACGGTAGTGCAGGTACTGTTCTTCAGTCTCAATCATCTGCCCAAATTCAAAAAGCTTCCCCTGCGGATCACCAGCCTCTCTACCGGAACGGTCTCTCTGCTTTTGGTGATCGCTCTGATCTCTACTACTACAGGTGCCTCCGCTATTGGTTTTCAGCTTAAATCGTGGAAGCTGCAGCCATCTACCTATAACGGATTCTTGCTCAATCTTCTCCATTCTGTGTCGGCAACCACGGTAGATGCTCCCGATGGCTATTCCCGCGAGGAACTGGATCAGATGATCAATTCGTATTATCCCAACACGCCTCCCGTTACCGATAACAATACGTCAAAGCCGCCGGAAACCCAAGAAGATCCGGTCGTTCCCGACACGGACGAGACCGCAGAGACCAAGAAGCCGAATATTATCGTTATCATGAACGAGACATTTTCCGATCTGACTGCACTTTCGGCAGCTTTGGAAAAGGAAATGACGGTCACAACGCCTGTTCTTCCGTTTTTCAGCTCCTTGTCGGATGATGCGCCCAACATTGCCAAAGGCAACGCAATGGCTTCAGTGTTTGGCGGCAACACGGCAAATTCGGAGTTTGAGTTCCTTACCGCCAATACGATGGCGTTTTTGCCCCAGAACACGGTTGCCTACAGCATTTATTTGAATGAGACGAACTGCTTCTCAGTTTTAGACATTATGGAAGCGGCGGGATACCGCACGATCGCCATGCATCCGCAACCGGGCGCAAACTGGAAACGGAACCAGATCTACTCTTATTACGGCTTTGACGAAACCTATTTCCTGGAGACCCAAGAGAACGGTGCGCAGACCTTCGTCAATAATACACCGATCACCGACGCTGAGCTCTACCGCACCCACGTCAGTGACCGGACCACTTACGAGCGCATCATCGAGCTTTATGAAAATAAAGAAGAAGGAGAGTCCATCTTTACCTTCGCCATTACGATGCAGAATCACGGCGGCTATAAGACCTCCGCTTTCGATTATACGGTCAATATGCAATCTCCGATCAGTAACAGTCAGGTAGACGAGTATCTTTCATCCGTTCAAAATTCTGACGCGGCTCTGCAGGAGCTGATCGAATATTTTGAAGCGCAGGAAGAGGAAACGCTGATCATTATGTTCGGCGATCATCAGCCCAGCCTTCCCGATTCCTTCTACAGCCAATGCTGGGGACTTACGGAAGAATCAACCACCGAGGAATTGCAGGCGAAATACGTGATTCCCTATTTGTACTGGGGGAATTTCGATTTCGAAGCTGAGCTCGGTGATCTGACCAGCATCAATTATCTGTCCTCTCATATGCTGGATATTGCGGGAATCGAAAAGACCCGCTTCATGGAACTGCTGGACGCCATCGAATCAGAGATCCCCGCTATCAATTCCTTCGGCTGGTGGGACGCTGAATTGAATTTCCACAGCTTTGCGGCAGAAGACAGCGACATGGTTCAGGAATTGCGCTTGTACAAGTATTTGCAGTACAACCGCCTGTTTGACCTGCCGGAAGATAAACTGACCGATCTGTTCTTGCCCGCCGCGGGCGTCGGTGATGCCGAACAAAGCGGCATTATCCCCGCTTATGTGATTGGGAAGGAAGAAGAATAGATCCTTGAATACAAAAGAACCCCGAAAGGGGTTCTTTTGTATTCAGTTGGGTGTTTCGTGGGGATAAACGACGCCTTTTTTCAAAATAATGTTGGCATATTGTGCCCGCTCTCCCGTAGCGACTACGGCAAATGCTTTTTTTGCGCGCTTATAATATGCTTGCCGCTCCAGCATAGAAGGGATCACGTCGGGCTCGTGACGTTGGAGAATCGTTCGAAACTCGTCCCAGATCGTCGGTACGCACGGATCGTTGGGGACCACCTCCATCAGGATAAAATTCTCGCTGTCGTACTGATCCAGCGGAAACAGCGGCAGAATGGCGGACAGCAGATCTGCCATAGGAATACCGTCTGCGCGGATCAGACGTCCCCCCTCGGCAATGGAGGAAGAGGGAAAATTGGCATCAGCCAATACGATCTCGTCGCCGTGCCCCATCTCAGACAGGACGGCAAGCAGAGCGGGGGAAAGTAGAGAGGAAATTCCTTTCAGCATAGTAGACCTTCCTTTCAGTCGTTAGGCAGAACGGTGCACCGTTGAACCCGTACGCCCGACCCACCAAATACCGAGTAGAGACGTGCTTCCAGATCCTCGGGAGTAACGTCTTTTTTCAATATGACCTGCAAATATCCGCCGCCGCCTGCTCCGCAGATCATTTTGCCGTCGATGAGATCGTCTACCGTCAGCAGGATCTGGTCGATGCAGGTGTTGGTGGAGCCGCTGTCCAACTGCTTAGACGCCTCCCAATGACGGGAGAGCAGTTCGGCAAAACGGTCGATGTTGCCGATTTCCAACGAATCCCGCATCATTCCGGCAAGCTTTCGGATGACGTTCAGCGCCTCTGTCGCTGTCGGAACGCCGGCGATGTAGCGTCCGATCACGTCCCGAAGCAGATTTCGGGCAAGTCTGCGCTGACCCGTGTAGATGAGGCAGAATCGACGGTTCAGCTCAGCAAGAGTCGTCGGTGAGATGGCAACAGGCTTTACGCGGATGACCTGACGGTCGCCGGGAGCAGTCTCGATCAGCTTGACTCCGGGAGCGATGCCGCCCACCTGATCCTGCCAACCGCCGCCGGTGGACATGATCTGTTCTATGATCAGCACCCGTTGATAGATCTCGTCGTGTTCGCCGATTGCGGTGCCGTTGGTATCATCCTTCCCGATGGAAAGACCGAAGAACTCCGTAATCGCCAGAGCGCAGGCGCCTGCCAGAATGGAGCTGGTGCCCAGTCCCGATCCGCGTGGGATGTCGATCACGCGGGTAGACAGCTCAAAACCGCCGCCCAGGCGCTGAAGCAAAGCGGGAAGATCGAAATCCTCGGATTCTCGACGGTAGGGAAGCACACCGCATCCCAACAAAGCCGCTTTCTGCAGCAAAAACGGATCGGTGGGAGAGGTGACGTCGCACAACGCTTGCAGATTAGTGAAATCGGCGCTACTGCCGTTATCGGCAGAGGTTAGACGCACGACGGGTTCGTTCAGACGGCGAAGGATCGCTTCCACGGGGCGTCTGCCGTCCAAAGTGACCTGCGCGTTCAACACGCACCCGCCTTGCTCCATGCAAATGGGAGGCGTATCGGTCCAGCCGCCGCCGAAATTGACCCGTACGGGCAGAGTGACTTTCGCCTCGTCCCGAACGATCCGACAGCGCGGATCGAACAGTTCCTTGGAAAGATTGCTCGATAAAACCGCTTGCTGAATGGCGTCCAGATAGAGCGCAGTGTAACGCTCGCTGTCATCCTTGTCGGAGAGGCGGGAGAGGGCGTCGTACAGACGGATTTTTAATGAAAAATCGGCGGAACGTGCTTTGCTCTCCAATAATTTCTCCAGTTTGGGCGTAAATTCGGTACGCAGCCCAGCGATCAGCTCGTCGGTGGGGAGATGGCGCTCGATGCCTTCGATCAATCGCGCGCAGTTGATCTCGCCCCGCAGATAATCCTGGTAGGGCAGAAGTGCACTCATGTCAGCCTCTGCAAAGCTCTCACACAGGCTGATACAGGTCTCGTCGAGCACCCCTGCCAGTGCGGCGTCGGCGGCATCCTGCATCGTATCCCGTATCGGGAAGAGGGGAGCCGTCCACAGCGGTTCACCGATTGGCAGACCGAAACGGACGGGTAGCTTCGGATTGTCCTGCACGCCGTAGAAGCGGACGGTGAACTTACCGTTTCGCAATTTCAGACCGTGTAGGACGCATCCCGCAGGAATGTCGCCATGATTCAGCTTCAGACCCGATACAACGGCACCTGCGCCAACGGTGACGTCGGCGCCAAGGTAGGAATCTTCAATATACGCTCCCTTTCCGATCACCGCTCCGGGGGCTATATAACTGCCGCTGACGGCATAGTGGGTGGGATCAACATTGGAAGTTACAGCTCCCGACCAATCCAGATAACTGTAGTTTTCGATCTCGTCGGTCATCAGCCGCAACAGCTCTGCAGTGGTGCCGAAGTGGATGAAAGCGGCGGGAGAAAAGCGGATAAGACGCATGGGATAGCGATGGAGCAGAGGAAACAAGATCCGTCGACAGGCAAGAAGCTCGTCGGTCAGCTCCCCTTCGGGGGCTTCTCTCAGATAATCTTCCTGCGTTGCCGAAGCTGCCATTGGATAGACGAAGTCACCGTAGAAGGAAAGACGCGCCTGCGGGTTGACGAAAGCATCGTAACCGCTATCGCTTTTTACCAACGCGTATAGATCGGACAGAATCTCCGAGGACAGGAGGATCGCGCCCGTGTCGATATCTACGTTACCGGTACGGTCGACCGCGCCGGCACGGGAGAGCATTTCGGGGGATTGCTTGTGTAGGAATTTCTCTACCAGTCCGTCGGTATTTCCCAGGAACACGCCGTGATTTTTGCCGGTTTCCACATCCTTTTGGAAGGAGAGGGCGGCGCCGCCCGAGGTGTAAAACTCCATTTGCAGAGGATTAAAGAGCAGCAGAACATCCCCCGACAGTACCAGCATACCGTCCCGAATGCGGGCGGGGATACCGGTCATTCCAATGAGAAACTCGTCGAACAGCGTAGAACGTCTTCCGTCCGCCAGACGGCGGGGGACGGGAGAAAACAGCTTTCCGCAGGCGCTGTACTGAGGGATCCGCTTGCTGTCGCCGCCCGAATGGATGACCAGTAGCTTCAGCCCCTCAAAATTGCCGCTTTCCCGCAGAGTAGCTACCTCTCGCAAAACCGAGAGCGTGGCTCCTCCCGAGCCTACCCGCTGACCGTCGCGGTCCGGGATTACCAGAAATTGAGTTTTCGGGGGCAGCTTTCCTGCGGCGCGCCGATATTCGATCTGCGCCCGATAGGATTCCGCCTGCGCTTCTGTAGCGGCAGTAAGGACGATATAATCCCACACGGGATAGTCCCGCCCGGTGAGGGAACGGTTGTATTCGCTGTACGCATCTGCATAGGACTGACGTAAAAAGAGGGTCTGATAAGGGTTCATACTGCCTCCGATAGGAAATGATAACTTCATTATAACACAACTTTTCCGAGATTGCAATAGGCACGGTATCACCGAAATTGCAGAAGTCCTGCTCGTTGATCCGAAAATTGTTGACAAGTCCTTGACTTTTGTCGGTGACGGGTATATAATAAGGAATATAGAATTCAGTTCTCATTCGAACGGTCGATGGGGACGATCCGAAAGGAAACCATATCCGATGAAAATTACAACTGTATTATTCGACCTGGACGGAACGCTGCTCCCGATGGATCAGGATCTGTTCACGAAAACCTATTTCAAAGGCTTGTGCGTTAAAATGGCGCCCTACGGTTACGCCCCCGACTTGCTGATCGACGCCGTTTGGGCGGGCACCAAGGCGATGGTGCTAAACGACGGTTCCCGCACCTGCGAGGAGGCGTTTTGGGACAAATTTGCTACCATTTTGGGAGAAAATGTTCGGGAATACGAGCCTGTTTTCGCCGATTTTTACGCAAACGAGTTTCAATCGGTGCAGTCGGTCTGCGGTTATAATCCCGAAGCCGCAAGGACCGTGCGGGCGCTGAAGGCGGCGGGCTACCGCGTAGTGCTTGCCACCAATCCGCTGTTTCCCGCGATCGCTACCGAAAGTCGCACCCGCTGGGCAGGACTCGACCCAAAGGAGTTTGAGTTGGTGACTACTTACGAAAAATCCCGTTATTGCAAGCCGAACCCTACCTATTACCGCGAAATCTTAGAGAAAATCGGCGTTGTTCCCGAGGAATGCCTTATGGTAGGCAACGACGTGAAGGAGGATATGATTCCTACTGCCAAACTGGGAATGAAGAACTTCCTTTTGACCGATTGTCTCTTGAACAAAGACGGTTTGGACATCTCCGCCTATCCGCAGGGCAGTTTTGCTGAACTGCGAACCCACTTAGGTCTGTGATGCGATGAAAATGTCTCTGAAGGAACGGGCGAAAAAGCTGAAAACCGACGTTCCCGCCGTCTTTTTGACGCTCCGCAAGCGGGAGACACCTTGGTACGCCAAGGGGATGGCGGCGCTGACGGTGGCGTATGCCCTTTCGCCCATTGATCTGATCCCCGATTTTATCCCCGTGCTGGGATATTTGGACGACGTTCTGCTCCTGCCCGGAATGATCGCACTGACGGTGAAGCTGATCCCCAAAGAGGTCTACCGTATCTGTCAAGCCGAAGCCGAAGGAATGTGGGCAGACGGCAGACCGAAGCGGTGGTATTATGCTATTCCCATCCTGCTGATCTGGGCGATACTGATCGGTCTGATCCTATGGTCGATCTTTTTCTGAAATGCAAACAGCCTCTCCCGTTTTTGGGAGAGGCTGTTTGGCGTCAGGCGTAGACGTCCTTTTTTACATAGTGGATACTGCCGCCGATCGTGACAGCGATGCCGTAAAGCAATCCAAGCACCGTCAGCCCAGGATTTACAGACAAATCGTTGACGATCTTTGCCGCGTCCGTGTAGGCGAAGGGAGTAACGTAACGGAGAAATTCTGCCGCCTCGGTGATGTTGGCGATCAGATTCAAAAAATAGAGTCCCATTGCCAGCCCCATGCCGATGGCAATACCGTTTGATCTGAGGAAGCCCGACAGACCGAAGCAGAGCAGAGCGATCTCGACCTGCAGGATGAAATACGCCAAATGGATCAGCAGAAACTCCCGCAGGGGGATAGACTCGCCGATCAGCAGGAAGGACAGCGCCGCCAGCAGAAGGATGAACAGATTCAGCGCGGCGATCTTGGTGAGCACCGCCGTCAGCTTTTCAAGGATCACGCGGGAGCGACGGACGGGATGGGTCAGCAGAAACTCTGCCGTCCGCCCGGCTTCCTCGCCCGACAGAGCGCGGATGCCGAGAAATGCCGCAAACAGCGCACCGCCGATGCCCAGCACGTTACCGCATTCCACGCCGTAGTAGCCGATCAGCGTTCCGAAATCCAGCTGATCCATGCCAAAAGCCTCTGAAAACGCGCCCATATCGGCAAACATTTCGCTCATCCCGTCCATCTGTCCCTTCATCTCGGGATAGATCAGTACGCAGACCGCCAGCATAAAGGAGATGATGCCGCCGAAGATGACGGTGCCGATCCATCCCCGCTTGAGTTCGGTTTGGAAGATGCTCATTCGGCTTTCCCTCCTTCGTAGTAATGTAAAAACACCTCTGACAGCTCGGGTTCGGTGACCGTCAGATCCTCTATGGGAAGAGAACTCAGCGCCGTGATCAACTCCCGTGCGCTTCCGTGATAGAGGAAGGTGATCCCGTTGTCAGTAGCTTTCACTGAGGAGGCGGCAAAGCCGTGGGGAAGGGTGGAAACGCCTCGTAGAGTCACCCGCTTAACGCTGCTGCCTGCAAGCTCCGATACGTTTCCTACCGCCGCCAACCGTCCCTCACGGATGATAGCGGCGCGGGTACAGTTATGCTCAACCTCGGACAGAATGTGGGAGGATATAAAGACCGTCCCGCCTGCCTTTCGCCGCTCCTGCAACAGATCGAAGAAGACCTTCTGCATCAAGGGATCCAGACCGCCCGTCGGCTCGTCGAGGATGCACAGCGCAGGGGAGTGCTGGAGCGCGCAGACGATGGAGACCTTCTTGCGATTGCCCAGCGACAGCTCGCCGATCTTTTTGCGGGGATCGATCTCCAGCGCCTCCATCAGCCGTTTGGCTTCGGCAGAGCAATCCTTGCGGCGGAGTTTAGCCGAATAGGCGATCACCTCGCCCGCTCGCATGGAGTTATAGAAGATTGCCTCACCGGGCATATAGCCCACCTCTGCCAAATACTCTGCCGAGCGGGAGAGAGGGAGCCCCAGCACCTCGCCTTTCCCGGAGGTAGGGGTGAGCAGTCCCAACAACAGACGGATGGTGGTAGACTTGCCGGCGCCGTTGGGACCGATGAAGCCGAAGCACTCGCCTGCCTCCACCGAAAAGGAGAGATCCTCGATTCCGCGGGACTTTTTGTAAAATTTGGTCAGATTCTTCGTTTGGATGACTGCCATCGTTACTCCTTCTCGCCGGAATGCTTCTTATAATAAACGTAGGAATAGACCGTGGGAATCAGCACCATCAGAAGGATGTCTCCCCAAAAGACGCTGATCGATACGGCGGGGAAGTGGGCAAGGGGAGAAATCGCCAGCAGGATCAGACCGCCGCCTACCCACAGCTTGCCGCCCAGACGGTGGGTAGCGTTCCAGTTGCCCTCATCGGCAAGCGTCCAAGGGATCTTGATACCCACGGTGTAGGATTGACGGCATTTGGGCAGATAGTTGCCGATGATGATAAACAGTACGCCGCAGAAGAGGAACATGACGGTTGCCATATTGATTTCCCATCCCAGTGCGTGAGCGTAACACAGGTTTTCCATGATCAGCGAGATCACGGGACAGATCCACAGGACGATGCCCAATACCTTACGGTGAATATTCTGCTTTTTGGGATCGAAGGAGGTAGCCAGCACACAGACCCAATGAATGACCAGCAGAAAGGCGGGGAGTGCGAACACCGCGAATGCTTTGGAGCTCCAGCCGTCCGCCGTACCGTCTGCGCCGAAGTGGGTGGGGATCTTGTCGGGGAGGGTATTCCACAGGATCAGCCCCATAAGAGAGGGGAGCAGGGTCACCAGCGAGGTGAAGAGCAGCTTCCATTTGTTTTCTTTGAGAATCGTTTTCATGTTTTGTCTCCTTTCAGATCGGTAAGGAAGAGCATGATCTCCTCCAGCACCGATGCGTTCAACTCGTAATAAATAAATTTTCCTTCCCGTCGATCGCGAATCAGATCGGCGTCTCTCAGCACCGATAAATGGCGGGAGATTGCTGCGCCCGTGATGTCAAAGTGATCCGCGATCTCGCCCGCGGACAGAGAACCGCCCTTCAACAGCTTCAGGATCGACCGTCGGGTTGGATCGGCAAGCGCGCGCAAAGTGTCTTGCATTGCCACTTCGGTATCGCCTCCTCATTTAACATTTAACTTAATTGTTAAATGTATTATAGCACGGAATAATCTATTTGTCAAGAGGAAAACGGCTGATTCCATTGAAAATTTTCACGAAAATATTGACTCGTCGAAACAGAATTTTATAAAAAATCCAAAAACTATTGACATTTTGCAGAAAATGGGCTACAATGAACGTATAGTTGAAACCGATCATAGGTTTCTGCACGGACGTATGCAAGGAGGATACCGAAATGGGAGCGGTTTTTCATTCTACCCTGAGTCAGATCGGATTTCTCTTTTTACTGATCGCCGTGGGCTGGTTGCTTGCCAAGCTGAACGTCCTGCCCAAGGGAGCGTCTGCCGTGCTCGCTAAGCTGGAAACGGTGATTTTCGTTCCCGCGCTGGTGATGTCCACGTTTATGCAGAATTTCACCACTGCCAAACTGACGGCGGCTTCCAAAACGCTCGCAGTTTCTGCCGTTACGCTGGCAGGCTCGGTTTTGCTGGCGTTGATTTTCGCCCGTCTGTGCGCCGGTGACGATTATTCCCGCAAGCTCTACACCTACGGACTTGCCTTTTCCAACTTCGGATTTATGGGAAATGCGGTGATCAGCACCGTATTTCCGGGTATCTTTCTGCAATATCTCATCTTTACGATCCCGTTTTGGATGCTGATCTACCTGTGGGGCGTTCCCTCGCTCCTCATCCCCGGCAGCAAAAAGTCACTGGGTGACCGTATGCGTGCGCTGGTCAATCCCATGTTCGTCGGAATGGTTCTCGGCATCGTGCTGGGGCTTACCGGATGGCAACTCCCCGGCTTCATTTCCTCCGCCGTTGCGGTGGCAGGTGACTGTATGTCGCCCATCGCTATGCTGCTGACCGGTATCACGGTAGCAGGCATCGGTTTCAAGGATTCCTTCGGCAGGCTGGGCGTTTGGGCGGTTTCGGTGATCCGTCTGCTGCTCCTTCCCGCGATCGGGATCGTCGTATTGCTGTTTCTGCCGCTGGACGCTTCGCTGGAGGTCTGTGTCGTTGCCGTATTGGCAATGCCGCTGGGTTTGAATACCATCGTGATCCCTGCGTCCTACGGAAAAAATCCCGCCATCGGCACTTCCATGGCGCTGTTGTCCCATCTGCTGTCCTGCTTTACGATTCCGCTGGTCTTTTGGCTGATGGAACGAATCTTGTAATTGGAACTTCATAGTATTTATCATAAAGATCAAGTAAATAAGGAGTACTTATAATGAGTGTAAAAATTCTATCCGACAGTACCTGTGACCTATCTCCCGAGCTGGTTGCCAAATACAACATCGGTATTGTCCCCCTGCACGTCGTACTGGGTGATAAGGAGTACCTGGACGGGAAGACCATTACGCCCGAAGAGATTTACGCATGGTCTGACGCCAACAAGGCTACGCCTAAAACTTCCGCCATCGGTATTGACGAGGCGTGCAAGGTATTTAAACCTATTTTGGACGCAGGGGATGAGATCGTCATCTTTACCATTTCCGGCGAGATGTCGGTGACCAGCAACGCGATGCGTCTTGCTGCCGAGGATCTGGGCGCTTCCGATCGCGTTTTCGTCATCGATTCCCGCAGCCTGTCCACCGGCGTCGGTCTGCAGGTGTTGGAAGCCGCTGAAATGGCGGCGGCAGGAAAGACCGGCGCGGAGATCGCGGCACACATTGCTGACGTAACGCCTCGTGTCAGAGCCAGCTTCGTGGTGGACACCCTCACCTATCTCCATCGCGGCGGCAGATGCGGCGGTCTGACCGCTCTTGCAGGCGCGGTTTTGAAGCTCCATCCCAAGATCTCGGTCATCGACGGTAAAATGGGTCCCGGCAAGAAATATCGCGGCGTTCCGAAAAAATTCATCATGGAGTACGCTACCGATCTGGAGGAAGAGTTGAAAAACGCCGAACCCAAGCGCGTTTTCATCACCCATTCCGGCTGTGACGAGGCGATCATCGCGGACGTCAAAGCTTATTTGGAAGGACTCCATTATTTTGACGAGATCCTGACCACCCGCGCCGGCAGCGTGGTGTCCAGCCATTGCGGCCCCGGCACCCTGGGCGTGCTGTTTATTGCAAAATAAGTTTCCAAACGGCACGGATTCTGCGATCCGTGCCGTTTTTACACTATACGGAGGTTATATGAAAAGCATTCTCTTTATCGGTAACAGTTACACCTTTTATAACGATATGCCCGAGAAGATCTTCGCGCCCATGGCGGAAGCGGCGGGCTATCCCTGCGAGGTCACATCGGTCACTCACGGCGGCTATCACCTCTATCAGTTTGCTGACTCCGAAAACGACGAGGGCAAGCGCCTGCGGGAGACTATCACGGGCAAGCATTACGATGCGGTAGTTTTGCAGGATCACAGCATCGGGCCGATCTTCAAACGCGCGGATTTTGAAAAAGCAGTGGGCGATCTGATGGTACTTCTGGAAGGGCAGGCAGATCGGTTCGTGCTCTACGCTACCTGGGGACGCCATCCCGACAGCCCCGATCTTGCAAGATTTGGTCTGACCACTCCCGAAATGACTGCCAAACTGTCGGATGCCTACAACGAAGTGGGCGCACGCTACGGCATCAAGGTCGCAGAGGTGGGCAAAGCCTTCGCTGCTCGCCGTGCCGAGCATCCCGAGGACGAGCTGTACAATCCCGACCTGACCCATCCTTCCGCACTGGGCAGCACCGTCGCTGCTGAGATGATTCTGCGGGAGATTCTTTCGGAGGTGTAAAGGATGACCAAACCCCGTGTGATCTGCCATATGCTCACCTCCATCGACGGCAAGGTGACGGGTGATTTTCTGTCTGATCCCGCTGTCGCGGACGCCGTGGAGGAATATTACCGCATCAATCGCGAATTTGCCGCCGACGCCTACGCCTGCGGGCGCATTACCATGGAGGGAAGCTTCACCGGTGGCTGGTATCTCGATCTGTCTCGGTACGAGCCTACTAACTTCCGTGAATGCGGTCTTGCTATGGACTGCGTTGTGGACGACCTCAGCGGCTTCTACGCCATCGCTTTTGATCCCAAGGGACGGCTGGGCTGGAAATCCCGCTTGATCGAGGACGCCGATCCCGGCTACGGCGGTGCGCAGATCATTGAAGTCATCACCGAGCAGGTGGATCCGCGCTACCTCACCTATCTGGAGGAGCTGCAGATCCCGTATATCTTCGCCGGCGAGACCGAGATCGACGTGGAAGAGGCGCTGATGAAGCTCAACGATTATTTGGGGATCCGATCCATCCTCTTGGAAGGCGGAAGCGTTCTGGACGGCGCATTCCAGCGTGCGGGCGTCATCGACGAGCTGAGCCTGGTCAGCGTGCCCATCGTTGCCGATAAGGACGACAAGCCGCTGTTTTGGGACAGCGTGCAGGAGAACTACCGTCGCATCGAAGCCGTTCCCCTCGCCGGCGGTGCGCTATGGCTGCGGTATCAAAAACCATAACGAAATCCACTGCGCCCATCGGCAAATGCCGATGGGCGCGTTTTTTCAAACCAATATTGTGGAACGATCACGTGTAAATACCGATTATCCCACCTCGTCGCCGGATTTCCCCGGATCGATCATCCGGCTGAATTTGTGCTATACTCTACATAGAATTGACGAATTGTAATAGTTGTGATATAATCAGATCAACGGAAAGGGGATGGATCAGATGTTTACGATTGCCGTCTGTGACGATAACAAACACTTCGCGGATTTTTTGGCAGAGCGACTGAGAACCTTGTGCGCTTATCATTTAGCCGAACAGATTTCGTGTCAGGTGGCGGCACCGTTTTATGCAGCGGACGAGGTGCTGTCGTACGTGGAGCAGCATTCCGTGCAGGTCTTGTTTTTAGATATTGATATGCCGGGGTTCAGCGGCTTCGGGCTTGCCAAAGAATTGGAGCGGCGCTCTTTGGAAACGGTCATCGTATTCGTTTCGGCTTACGATCAACTGGTGTACGATAGCTTTGAATACAGCCCTTTTCGCTTCCTGCGCAAAAGCCACTTAGACGAGGAGCTTGCGCCGACCTTCCGAAAAGTGATTGAAAAATACATATACGACCGTGAAACGATTCAGTTTCAGACTACCGACGGCGAGATGATACTGCGGATCGCTGACGTGGTTTCCATAGAAAGCGACAAGAACTATTTTCTGGTTCATACCGTCGGCAATACCTACCGTTGCCGAGGGACGATGCAGGAGGCCGAGCGGCAGACTGCGGCGTACGATTTCGTGCGCATTCATTCCGCCATGGTGGTGAATCTTGCACAGATCGACACGGTGGGAAGTGACGGAATGCTCCGCTTGAGGGACGGAACCGTTGCGTACGTAAGCCGTCGAAAGCTGTCGATATTCCGCGATGCCTATCTGAAATATACCCGAAGGAGGTTCGTAAGATGAGAACGTATTCGATTTATTTGTTGCTGACCTGGTGCTCTGCAGGACTGCTTTGGATCGGAATGCAGGTGCTGGGCGCGATGCTGGCGAGATCAAAATGGTGGCGCACTATGGCGGGGATTCTGATTCAGTTTCCCGTTTTGTGCTGGTCCATCGGTCAAGTCAGCGGAGCAGAGAAATACGTAGACGGATTTACCAGTAAACTATGGCTTTCGGTAGCGCTCCCGTTCGTTTTATTCGTCGTCGCGCAGTTTCTTTTGTGCGGACGAGACTGGCGCCGCGGAATTTATTCGTCGTTGCTTCCTCTTGCCGTGGCGGTGACGGCTGTGTGCGTGTCGCTCGGTGTTTGCATACTGATCGTTCCGGACGTGATGAACCTTTTGCGACACTTTATATACGAGTACAATATCGTTTTTTTTCGAACGCAGATCGCAGTTTCCGTACTGTTGTTCGGAATGACGATGCTGTTGATTCAAAATCGGACTCCGCTGGTGTTCAAATACATCGCAGCTTCGATTCTGCTGCTGGCGGGCGTCGGTCTCGGCGTGTACGCGCTGTTTCGCGGAGCGGTCGTAGGCGAATATATGAGTGGTGATGCCCGGAACGTGTTGCTTGCCGCCTTCATGCTGGCAGCCTTTTACCTGCTCGCCGTATTTTACTACATCAGCCGTCAAAGACGCCGATCTTTTGAAAATCAACTCATTACCGAGAAAAAGCGGTTTGAAGAAGATCGGCACAATGATGCTGAAGCGATTTGGGCAAACGTGCGAAAGGTTCGGCACGACATCAAACAGCATCTGACCGTTCTCTCCTGCTATTTGGAGGAAGGGAAGACCGAGGAATGCAAGCAGTATCTGGACGATCTTCTGAATAACGTAGAACGGATGGGAAATCTGATCCAATCGAAGAACCGCGTGCTGGATTATCTGATCAACTCCAAGCTTTGCAATCTCACCGATACCGAGGTGGTCGTTGCAGGCTCGGTGGGAGACTTTTCGGATATTTCAGATCGGGATCTGGCATCCATCGTGGGAAATTTGCTGGATAACGCCGTAGAGGCGGTTGCAGAAGCTTCGGAAAAGCGGATCGAACTGCACTTTGTGCGGATGCACTCCAACCGCGTTCTGATCTGCAAGAATACGGTCAGCAGCCCTGTGCTTGCCACAAACCCACAACTGCGCTCAACCAAAGGCGGCGGGAAGCATTTAGGACTTGGTACCCATATTATTCGGGAAACGGTAGAGAAATATAACGGCATGACCGATTTCTTTGAAGATCACGAAATGTTTTGCGCACAGATCGTGTTACCCTTGCCGTACGGGCAGGGCAATGGGTAAGCTATGAAAGCCGAAAGTAAGTCGAACCGAAAAGTCGGAGAAATTGAATTATTCAGAGCAATATTCAGTGTGATCATCCTGCTTCGGCACAGCGAATATTTAACGGGAAAGGCATTTATTTTCACGGGCGGGTCCTTTGCGGTAGAATTCTTCTTTATCGTTTCGGGCTATCTGATGATGAACAGTCTGCACCGAAAGACGGATCCGCCGATCCCAAGCCTTGCAGAAGAAACCGTGCGGTTCGTTCGCAAAAAGGCAGGTGCAATCTATCCGGAGATCGTATTGTCGTTTGTGATCGGCTTTTCGGTGAAATGCGTAGCCGCCTCACTGTCGCCGAGGCAAATATTGGATCTGTTTTCCGACAACTTTTTTGAGTTGATCCTGGTGCAGCGTACGGGAATCGGAGCAAATTCCGTGAACAGCGTAGTGTGGTATATCCAATCCATGCTGTTATGTATGATCGTCCTGTATCCGCTGATCCGCAAATATCCGGAAATGATGAAGCGGATCGTCATTCCCTTAGGCGCGCTTCTGCTGCTGGGTTGGCTGTCGCAGAATTACGGTGATTTGCGCGGCCCGGGAGTTTGGACGGGATATACCTACAAAGGCAATCTGCGCGCTATGGCGGAGCTGTGCCTCGGTGCAACGTGTTTTTTCGCCGCCGACCGTATTCGTCAAATCCGTTTCAGTCGGCTTGCACGGATCCTTTTATGTGCGGTCAAATGGGCGAGCTGGATCAGCCTCATCCTATACATGATTGACGGAAGAACCGCATACGATTTCTTCGGTTGCGTATTGTTCTGCGTTGCCATCACTTTATCCTTCAGCAGAGTTTGTATAGACGAAGGGATCTATCAAAATTCCGTCGTACTGTTTTTAGGGAAATTCAGCGTGCCGCTGTATCTGAATCACGTCTACTTCGCATGGAATCTGAATGCGCTATTGCCGCAGGATATGAATGACGGTGCGAAACTGTGTTGCTACATCGTCTGTTCCGTTGCGGCGTCGCTGTTGGTGATGTTTTTGGCAAAACGACTGCGGTCGAGCCTCCCGAAGCTGAAGATCCGTATGCAAAGATTGTTTCTTACAAGACCGGCTGAGGTATAGAGGCAAAACGAAATCAACCCTTTCGCGCAGGCGAAAGGGTTGATTGTTTTTGGGGGATTATTGTTCAGCGATCAATTTTTGCAATGCTTCGGGGATATTATTTCGATCGTAGATCAGAAACAGTTCTGACGCTTCGGCATAAGGAAGGCTTTCTTCAGAGATTTGACCATTTCGAAGGAGAATGACCGTGTGGCTGGTTTCGGGTAGATCTGGGAGCGACAAAGTCCTCTCTTCGATTTGTTTTGAAATGTATTCGTTGAAATCGACGGTTTCGTATTCTTCGTCATCTTTGTGAACTTCGATTGCGATCTCGCACTCCCATTTATCTTTTTCCTTGTCGTAGTAAGGCATCGTGTCGGGCACATACAGAAGAATATCCCGATACGTAAACAAAACATCGACGATCGTGCCTTTATCGCTTCGGTAAGGTGTAGGTACGATGGGCAGATCCGCGTCTCTTATGGCGTTGTAGATCGCATATGCTTCGGATTGGTAAAGGTCAAAGGTATATTTATCTCCGAAATCCCGATGAAAGTGAGATTTTTTGTATTTGGCTCTCCTAAAAGGAGAGGTAGCGAGCAGAAACAAAGAGGCAAGTAAAATAAAAAGCAAAAAATAAGGTAGTAGCAGGAGCCCGATCATCAGGCACCCAAAGTTTTTTAGTTTTTCCTTCACATCAATCATCCTTCGCGATAGAAATTATCTCATTCTATCACACTCTCGCGCTTTTGTCAAGTTTCTGTTGCATTTTACAGGAAACTGTGCTATAATATCCACAGAACTAACCGAAATCCTCCGAAAGGACTATTCTTATGAACAATACCCGCTGTGCGATCTACGGCGCGGGCTCGCTGGGCACCGTGCTGGGCGCTTATATGACCAAAAACGGTGCCGACGTTGAACTCATCAACCGCAACCAAGCCCACGTTGCCGCTCTCAATGAGAAGGGCGCACATATCACCGGAACCGTGGAGATGACCGTTCCCGTGAAAGCCCTCACCCCCGATCAGATGAACGGCAAATACGACGTGATTCTCCTCATGACCAAGCAGCTCCACAACGCCGAGGTGGTCACGATGCTGAAGGATTACCTCACCGATGACGGTGTCATCGTCACCCTGCAGAACGGTCTTCCCGAGCCGGGCATTGCCGAGATCGTGGGCGCGTCCCACACCATGGGATGCGTGGTCGAATGGGGCGCGGCACTCACTGCTCCCGGCGAGTGCACCCTCACCAGCGAGCCCGACAGCCTCTCCTTCCACATGGGCAAGATGGAGGGCATCACCGACGCACAGTTTGCAAAGGTGAAGGCTATGCTGGAGCTGATGTGTCCCGTCCACGAAGAGGAAAACCTCATCGGCGCTCGCTGGTCGAAGCTGCTGATCAACGCCACCTTCTCGGGACTTGGAACCGTAGTCGGCGGCGTATTCGGCGACGTTTCCGAGAATAAAGCCGCCGCTAAGGTCGCCGTCCGCTGTATGAAGGAGTGCATCGACGTGGGTCGCGCCGCAGGTGCCACCTTCGCGCCCGTGCAGGGTAAGAACATTACCGCGCTCTTCTATTACAAGGGTGCACTCAAGCGCACGTTTGCCACCTTCCTGATCCCCATTGCCATGAAGAAGCACCGCAACATCGAGCCTTCCATGTTGCAGGATCTGAAAAACGGCAAGCCCTGTGAGGTGGATGCCATCAACGGCATCGTCTGCGAATTTGGCAAGAAATACGGCGTCGAGACTCCCATCAACGACCGCATCGTGGAGATCATCAAGCAGTGTCAGAACGGCGAGCGTAAGCCTTGTGCCGAGAACATCCGCCTCTTTGACGAGCTGCTGTAAGAGGAGAGGGAAGCACCATGCACATTCCTGTAAGTGAGACGCAAAAGGTGGATATCCTCACCTTTGAGGACGCCCGCACCCGTCGCGCCGAGAGCGCGGAGTACGATCGGGAGCGTTGGCTCTACATCCCCGATTTTTACTCGGAATACCGATACATATTGGGCACGGTAGGTCAAAATCCGCTGATTTGTATCGGCATCAATCCCTCCACCGCCGCTCCCGACGATCTGGACAATACCCTCAAATCGGTGGAGCGCATCGCCCGCGGTAACGGCTTTGACAGCTTTATCATGTTCAACGTCTACGCTCAGCGCGCTACGAATCCCGATCATATGGATCATGAGCTGAACGAAGCGCTTCATCGAGAAAATATGGAGGCATTCCGTTGGATATTGGCACGGAGCGGAAAGCATCCTGCCGTTTGGGCGGCATGGGGAACCATCGTGGAGAAGCGGGATTACCTGAAACGCTGCCTTGCCGACATGGTAGAGATCGGCGACAAGTACGGTGCTATCTGGTATCACGCAGGCAAGCCTTCGGTGAAGGGACACCCTCATCACCCGCTCTATCTGAAGAAGGATTCACTGCTGGAGAACTTCGATATGGAAGGGTACCTTACCCAAATATAACGGATCAGCAGACGAAAGGCAAAGCGTTTCGTCTGCTTTTTCACGTTTGAATGCCCACGGCATATACTGTACCATTCCCATCAGGAGGTACCGTATGAACCTCAGCACGCTCTTTTCCCGCACGTTGCACACCACGTACACCCACGTAGAAAACTCAGCGGACTTCGCTCTGCGAAGAATAGGAGATACGCTCTACCTATTCTTCGCCCACTCGGACGGCAAGGTCGACTGGAAGAACAATCTCGACTTTCCCGCGAAGGCATATCGACGGGAGAAAAGTTCAACCTGGTACGCCCACCGTGGCTTTCTGAAGGTATGGAAAACCGTAGAGGATTACGTCGCCGCCGATATTATGGATCCCGGCGTGAGTCGGATCGTGATCTCGGGCTACTCCCACGGCGCGGCACTGGCGGTGCTCTGTCACGAATACGTCTGGCAAAAACGCCCCGACCTGCGGCAGTCGCTCCGCGGTTACGGATTCGGCTGTCCGCGTGTGGTGTTCGGATTACTCTCCCGCGATCTGCGCGCACGATGGGAGCATTTTACTGTCATTCGCAATCTGAACGACGTTGTCACCCACCTGCCGCCGGTATGGTTCGGCTTCACCCACGTAGGGAAGATGCTGGAGGTCGGTGAGCGGGGACGGTACACCCGCATCGACGCTCACCGACTGGAGAATTACCTGACCGAGCTACGCCGGTACGAGGCGGGCAGGGAAGCGAAATAGGTGAAGGAATTGCCGCAAAATGCTTGCTATTCACCCGAAATGATGATGAAAATAGGCAATTCTACCCACGGTAGAGAACGATTTGCGAAACTCTACTCATTGAATTTCATCTCGTTACCTCGGTAGACCGAGAGTAGGTTGCATTTTGCGGACGTTCGTAGTATAATAACGGCAAACACAACAGCGGTCTGCAATTTTGCAGACCGCTGTACTACGCGATCCAAGGAGCTTCCTTATGAACGAGAAATTTCAGTTGTCCTGTGAATCCACCGTTGACCTGCCGTATTCCTACGTCAGCGGCAGAGGTGTTTCGGTGCTGTTTTATACTTATACCATCGACGGGGTAGAATATACCGACGATATGGGCAGAGATGAGTCCGCCCGCGTTGCCTTTTACGATCGGATCAAGGCGGGCAAGACGCCTGCGACCTCTCAGATCAACACGTACCGCTATCTGGAATATTTCCGACCTCTTTTGGAAAAAGGCGACGTTCTGCACGTTGCCTTGGGCTCCGGAATGACACCGTCGGTAGAGAACGCGATGGAGGCGGCAAAGACGCTTCGCGCGGAGTTCCCCGAGCGTCAGCTCATCATCGTAGACTCCACCTGCAGCTCGTCGGGGTACGGAATGCTGGTGGATATCGCCGCCGACCTGCGGGATTGCGGTGAGGAAGCGGAGGCGGTGGAAGAGTGGCTGCTGAGTATCCGCAAAAAGGTTCACCACAATTTCTTCGTTACCGATCTGACCATGCTCCGCCGCGGCGGACGCATCTCCGGCCCTACTGCAGCAATCGCAACCGTATTGGGCATCTGCCCTTTACTCAGACTGAACGATACCGGATATATCGTAGCTGACGGAAAGGTTAGAGGTAAGCAAAATGCAATCAAAGCCACTGTCAAGGCGATGATCGATCAGCTGGACGGCGACCTGAACTACTCGGGTAAGTGCTATGTCAGCCACGCCAACGCCCAGGAGGATGCCGCAGCTACCCGTGCGGCGGTGGAAGCCACCTTCCCCAATCTCAAGGGCAAGGTGCAGATCTACGACATCGGCACTACCATCGCCTCCCATTGCGGTCCCGGCACGGTCGCGCTCTTCTACATGGGAGATGAAAGAGCTGAATAGAAACAAAGAAATAGCACCCCGCGGGGTGCTTTTTCTTTGAAGGTTATGCCTCAAGGACGGAGTCCCATGCCGCCTTCCAGCGTCAGGGTCTCGCCGTTCATGTACTTGAAGTCGGGATTTGCCAGCTGTACGCAAACTCTGCCGATCTCCAGCTCGGAGTCACCGTAGTGACCTGCGGGGGGCATTTTGACGTTTGCCTTGAACGCCTCGGGGTAAGCCAGCTGGAAGTTCTCCAGCTGTGCGGTCCATGCCAAAGGGCAGACCACGTTGGTGTTGATGCCGTCCTTCGCCCACTCGGTAGCCGCAACGCGGGACAGACCGCGGATGCCTTCCTTGGCTGCCGCATAGGAGCACTGTCCGTAATTACCGAACAGACCTGCGCCCGATGCGAAGTTGATGATAGAGCCTTTCGTCTCCTTCAAATAGGGGTAGCACGCCTTCATATAGTAGAAGGTAGCGTACAGACCCGAGTACATTGCCAGATCAAACTGCTCGGTGGTGTGATCCTGGATGGCGACGCCCGAAGCGGAAGCCTGCGCGTTGTTGATCAGCACGTCGATTCTGCCGAATTCCTTTATTGCGGCTTCCGCAACGCCCTTGGCGGTAGCCTCGTTATCGGAGCCTGCGGCGATGTCGGCGGCAAGTGCCAGCACCTTGATGCCGTAGAGCTTCTCCAGCTCTTCCTTTGCCTTTTCCAGCTTGGCTACGTTCCGTCCGGTGATAACCAGATTTGCACCTTCTTTTGCGTAAGCGGTGGCGATGCCGTAGCCGATGGAGCCGCATCTGCCGTCCTTGAGCGCGGCGTAACCCGCTCCGGTGATGATTGCTGTTTTACCTGTTAAATGTCCCATTGGTAATACCTTCTTTCGATTATGATTCGGTGTTCTTACAGAGTTGTTCTGAAAAAATTATAGCATATTCCTATTCAAATGTCAATAGTTGAAATTGCGAAAACGATTCCCAACGCAGTACCGCAGGGCAAAGCGTTGGGAATCGACGACTTATTTGGTTCCGAACAGCCGATCGCCCGCGTCGCCCAGACCGGGTAAGATGTAGCCGTTCTCGTTGAGGCAACGATCCAGCGTGGAGACGTAGACGCTGACGTCGGGGTGGGTCTCCGCTACGCGGGCAACGCCCTCGGGCGCACCGATGATCGCCATGAACTTGATGGTCTTGCAGCCTCGCTTCTTCAGGAGGGAGATGGCGTCACAGGCACTGCCACCCGTCGCCAGCATTGGATCCACCACCAACACCAGCTTGTCCTCGATGCCTTCGGGGAGCTTGCAGTAATACTCGCAGGGCTCCAGCGTCTCCTCGTTGCGGTACAGTCCGATATGTCCCACCAGTGCGGAAGGGAAGAGCGTGTGGATGCCGCTGACCATCCCCAGCCCTGCCCGCAGGATGGGCACGATGGCGATGGCGTTGTCCTTGACCACCTGCTGGGTGCAGGTCTCCAGCGGCGTTTTCACCGTGATCTCAGTGGTAGGAACGCCCTCTTTCAGGCATTCGTAGGTCATAAGAGTGGTGATCTCGCCCACCAGCTCGCGAAATTCCTTCATGCTGGTTTTCTCATCCCGCAGGATGGCGATCTTGTGGCGGATCAGTGGATGATCGAAGACCACCACGTTATTGTACTGTTTCATGGTTCGTACCTCCAAAGTTCAGCAGAGCCTGTTTATGTATATATTATCAATATTTTACCACAGCTGTCGGCGTTTGTCAACCGGTTTCATTGGCTCACCGCGCGGCGATCTTTCTTGCCACGTGAACGCCGCTTGCGGAGGCGTGAGAGAGGGAGTGGGTGATACCACTGCCGTCGCCGATAACATAAAGCCCCTTGTAGCAGGATTCCAGATCTTCGTTGACCTCCACTTCCATATTGTAGAACTTTACTTCCACGCCGTACAGCAGAGTATCGTCGTTAGCCGTGCCGGGGGCAACCTTGTCCAGGGCGTAGATCATCTCGATGATGCCGTCCAAAATTCGCTTGGGCAGAACCAGACTCAGGTCACCGGGAGTCGCTTTCAGAGTAGGCGTGATGAATGCCTCGTCGATGCGGTTCTGATTGGAACGCCGTCCGCGAATCAGATCGCCGAAGCGCTGGACGATGACGCCGCCGCCCAGCATATTGCTGAGCCGCGCGATGGATTCACCGTAGCCGTTGGAGTCCTTGAAGGGCTCTGAGAAATGCTTAGCCACCAGCAGGGCGAAGTTTGTATTTTCGGTCTGCTTGGCGGGATCCTCGTAGCTGTGACCGTTCACCGTAATGATGCCGTTGGTATTCTCATTCACCACCGCGCCGCGAGGATTCATGCAGAAGGTGCGCACCCGGTCGCCGTAGCCCTTGGTGCAGTAGACGATTTTGCTCTCGTACAGCTCGTCGGTGATGTGGGCGAACACGTCTGCGGGCAGCTCCACTCGCACGCCGATGTCCACGCGGTTGGACTTGGTGGGGATCTTCAGCTCCTTGCAGACCCGCTCCATCCACTTACTGCCGCTACGTCCTACGGAGATGATACATTGCTCGCAGGTGTAGGAAGCGTCCTTGCAGACGATTTCATATCCGCCGTCCGTTATCGCCACCGATTCCACGGGCGTATCGAAGTAGAAATCGACTTTATTTTTCAGATGGGCGTACAGATTTTCCAAAACCACGTAGTTGATGTCGGTGCCCAGATGGCGAACCGAAGCGTCCAGCAGATGCAGATCGTGCTGAATGCACTCTTTCTTAAACTTCGTGCCTGCAGTGGAGTAGAGCTTCGTTCCCGCGCCGCCGTAGCGCAGGTTGATCTCGTCCACGTAGTGCATCAGCTCCAGTGCGCGCTTTTTGCCCACGATCTCATGCAGTGTGCCGCCGAAATCGTTGGTGATGTTGTATTTGCCGTCGGAAAAGGCGCCTGCGCCGCCGAAACCGCTCATAATGGAGCAGGATTTGCAGCCGATGCAGGATTTGACGGTCTCGCCGTCGATGGGACAATGCCGCTTGTGCAGGGCGTGACCCGTTTCGAACACCGCCACTTTGAGATTAGGCTTTAGCATTGCCAGCTCATATGCTGAAAAAATACCGCCGGGACCTGCACCGATAATGATGACATCGTAATTCATGAGATAACCTCCCCAAAAATAACAGTTGACTATGGAAGAACATAGTCAACTGTTTACGGTAGTTGGTAGAGACGCTCAACCATATTATGAGCATATATGTTATTCAATTATGATCTGTGGGAATTATAGCACAAAATGGCAGATTTGTCAAGTAGCGATAGGAAGAAATCGCAAGGATGCTTTATCCTACGCTATGCAGAAGGGGAACCGTTCGGTCACGCAACGGCGGCGAAATCATGCCCGTACTTTTCGAAGTCATTTCTCTCCCACGAACAAGAGATGATTGCTCATCCCCAGCAGTTCGGGCTTTTCGCAGACGTAGAAGTGATAGCGCAGATAGGCAGCATAGTTATCGTCATCCATAGCGTTGATCCGCTCCTCCAACAACTCTGCCGCACCGTCGGAAGCCACTTCGTGCAGGATCTTGATACTGCTCTCTTGCAAAAGCGTGCGAGCGGCGTCTACCGTGTGGAAGACGAAGGGAAAGTCGTGAAGGCGGAAGGTGTCCTTGTCAAAATCACCCGTAGTAAAGTAACTCTGATCGTACAGAAACTCGGTGAGAAACACCATATCGTTGGAGATAAAGGCGAAAAACAGCTTGCCGTCCTTTTTGCAGACCCGCTTCGCCTCGTCGATGCAACGTCGGCGATCCTCTACGCTGTGCAGGTGATAGAGGGGACCGAACAACAGCACCGCGTCGAAGGATTCGCTCTCGTAACGGGAGAGATCCAGTGCGTTGCCCTGCACCAGATCAATCTGATCCTCAGGCGTGATCTTTTTCAAAAACGCGCGGACGTTGCTCTCCGCAAGCTCCAGCGCGGAGACGTCGTAGCCCTGCCGTGCAAAGTAGAGGCTGTACTCGCCCGCCCCGGCGCCCGCGTCCAGAATACGCGCACCCGGCTTCAGATACCGCTCAATATAGCGAACGGTAGTCAGAAATTCCACTCGCGCTGCCTTGGAGCGGTTCAGACGCGTGTCCTCGTTGAATATTTCGTAGATCTTCTGAACCTGTTCGACCTCGTCCTTGATTTGCAAAATGTCGTGAAAGTCCATTATTTACTCCTGAATTTAGTGATCTGTTTCCCGCAGCTTTTGTATGTACGCATTCGCTTCCGCTCGGGATCGGAACACGACCACCGTCTTATCGGCGTATTTCCTCAGCAGAGCCATAATTTCGGGACGGCGCGTGGAAGAAAAATTTTTGATGTACTCGGTAAATTCGGGATCTTCTTCCATCTCCACCCAAGGCATATCGGGGCGCACCTTTCCGCGACGGGATTCCACGCCGGCAAGACATACCTCGGCGGGCAAATCGAAGAAAAACACCGTATCGCAGGCGGCAAGGCGAAGCTCCATCGTGGCGCTGTAATTGCCGTCGATGATCCACCGCTCCTGCGGGAGAACCTTGTCAAGCCGCTCTATAAACACCGCTCTGTCCACCGTGGTGCGGTCGGGATTGTGGTGAAGCAGATCCAAATGGCAGATGGGCAGTCCCGTGATCTCTCGGAGTGCGCGGGCAAAGGTGCTTTTTCCACTACCGGGACAGCCGATGACGCAAACTCTTTTCATCACAACTCAGCCTTTAAGGATAGTGTATTCAAAATCCTTCCATAGAAGCCGACTGCCAAGGTCGGTTCCCTCGGGGAGGAGTGCCAGGGCGATGAAAAGATCGTCGCCGGTCGCCTCGTCGATGAGGACGGCGTATTCGCCCTCGATCTTGCTGACTTTGTAAATGCGATCTTCCATCAGAGTGTCCTTCCTTTCAATAGTGCCTCCCGACGGCGGTAGTCGGGGAGATAACGCTCCACCAGCCGATAAAAGGCAGGGGAGTGGTTCATGTGCTTCAGATGTGCCAGCTCGTGGACGATGACGTAATCAATGGCATCATCGGGGTAGAGCATCAGAAAGCAGGAGAAGCAGACGCTCCCGCGATTGCTGCAGCTTCCGAATCTGCCTTTTGCCGAGGTGATTTTCACCGAAGCGGGCGTCAGCCCCATCCTCGCCGACCAGTACGCGATCCTTTCGGGAAGCCGCTGGGCGGCGATAGCTTTGAGGCGGGGAATATCCTCGTCCCGATAATCGGGCTTTGCCGCCTGCGCCCGCTCCCAGCGAGTGACCAGTGCGCGGAGCTTGTCTTGATTGTCCGCAATCAGCCGAGCCGCTTCCTTGTCGCTGACCCACAGCGGGATGCGGAGCACCACCTCACCCTCGCGGGTGATGGAAAACGCCGCCGTCCGCCTCTTGGAGCGGACGATCTTGCAAGAGATAGGGGTTTGCATAATGGAAAGACTCCTTTGGGGATTTGTTTCAGTATACCACGCACTTGCCCAAAAGTCAAGTAAAAACTACCGCAATGCCGCATTGTTGCGTTCCAAAGGCGAAAAAAGCCGCCGCAACGAATCATTGCTTGACAAAATCTCCTTCGTAGCGTACAATAAGAGCAGAAACTACAACGAGGCGGAGGCTTTCAAAATCACTATGGTAGGAAAGAACATCAAAAAAGCAAGGGAAGAGAAGGGGTTCACCCAAGACGCCCTTGCCGAGCAACTGAACGTCACTCGTCAAGCTGTCTCCAATTGGGAGAACGAGAAGACCCAGCCGGACATTGGTATGTTGCAAAAGATTGCATCTGCTCTGCTTACAACGACAGATCAACTGATTGATGAAGCAGGACGGCAGAGAGATGTTCGTTCAGATGGTAGCGGAACGGAATTGCTTGTCCCGGAAAATTTTTGTGAACTAAAGAAGATCAAGGAGATTTTGAATGCCGGGAAATCAGTTGTGTTAAAATTAGATAATCTTGATCAATTGATTTTTGACTATATGAAAAATGAAATAATCTTGACACCCGAAAATCATAGATGCGTTGATCAACACAAAGGCGAGGAGGGTTCATTCTTCTATTTGATCATGCCAATCCGACAGACGGGATCTGAATTGGGCTTCAATGGAATAGAGATTCCATCTTTTAAAGCCATAGATGATTTGCGATCAGTCAAAACATTATTGGAAAATGACGGGAAAGTGGTTGTGGTCGAGTTGAATCAGTCCGACGATGTAGTTTTAGATTATATGCGTAAAGAGTCAATTGTTACAGCCGCAAGTGACATACAAAATATAGGGAAACACTGTTTTTTTATAACGCCATAATGAAATTTGTAGTAAGAAACGTGCGATAGGTGCAATTGAAAGAAAATATTGGAGAAGTATTATGGTAGGAAAGAACATCAAAAAAGCAAGAGAAGAAAAGGGACTCACCCAAGACGCTCTCGCCGAGCAACTGAACGTCACTCGTCAAGCTGTCTCCAATTGGGAGAACGAGAAGACCCAGCCGGACATCGAAACGCTGGATCAGATCGCACAAATTCTTGGCGTAGACATCGAGCGGCTGATCTACGGACAGGAGCGGAAGTTTACCATCGAAAAGCACTATCATACCGAAAAGAGTGTTGAGGGCGGTGTCACCTTCGGCGCGGTACTGGCAATGGTGATCTCCTATGCAAAGTGGGAGTCCATCGGCTGGGCGATCCTGCATGGTGCACTCAACTGGATCTATGTGATCTATTACATCATCAAATACGGCTGGAGCTGATCTCCAACTTTTCAAAAACTACTTGACAAATCACGAATCTGTGCTAAAATAATAGAGTATCTATAATTTTATAGGAAAGGTTCTGATTTACAATGACCAAAATTGATATATTCTCCGGCTTTTTGGGAGCCGGCAAGACTACCCTGATCAAAAAACTCCTGTCCGAAGCCTACGCCGGACAAAAAGTCGTCCTCATCGAAAACGAATTCGGCGAGATCGGCATCGACGGCGGCTTCCTGCAGGACGCAGGCATCACCGTCAACGAAATGAACTCCGGCTGCATCTGCTGTTCGCTGGTGGGCGACTTCTCCAAAGCACTGGCGCAGGTGGTAGAGGAATACGCTCCCGATCGTATCCTCATTGAGCCCTCGGGCGTGGGGAAGCTCTCCGACGTCATCCGCGCCGTGCAGACCGTGCTCACCGACGATGTGGTACTGAACAGCTACACTACCGTTGCCGACGCCAACAAGTGCAAGATGTATATCAAGAACTTCGGTGAGTTCTACAACGATCAGATCGAGCACGCAGGTGCTATCGTCCTCAGCCACACCCAGACCTGCTCCGAGAAGAAGATCGCCGACACCGTAGCGCTCCTGCGGGAAAAGAATGCCGAGGCGGTCATCGTTACCACGCCTTGGGACGATCTCAGCGGCGCACAGATTCTCTCCGCAATGGAGCAGACTTCCACCCTCGCTGCCGATCTGCACGCCCTTACCGAGGAAGAGACCTGCCCCGTCTGCGGCGGTCATCATCACCATCACCATGACGATGATCACGACCACGAGCACCATCATCACGACCACGACGAAGAGTGCGAGTGCGATCACGACCATGAGCACCATCATCACGATCACGACGAAGAGTGCGAGTGCGATCACGACCATGAGCACCATCATCACGACCACGACGAAGAGTGCGAGTGCGATCACGACCATGAGCACCATCATCACGATCACGACGAAGAGTGCGAGTGCGATCATGACCATGAGCACCATCATCACGACCACGACGAGGAGTGCGAATGCGGTCACGACCATGAGCACCATCATCACGACCACGACGAGGAGTGCGAGTGCGGTTGCGGCGGACACCATCATCACCATCACGCCGACGAGGTCTTCACCAGCTGGGGCATCGAGACTACCGCGAAATTTACCGCAGACAAGCTGCGCACTATCCTTGCCGCGCTGGAGGACGAGAAGACCTGTGGCATCGTGCTCCGCGCGAAGGGCATCGTAGCGGCAGAGGACGGTAGCTGGATCCACTTCGACTACGTTCCCGGCGAGCCCGATGTCAGAAGCGGCTCCGCGGGGCTGATCGGACGCATCTGCGTTATTGGTTCCAATCTGAACGAAGCGGTCATCGCAGACCTCTTCAACCGTTGAGGTGAGCCCGATGAATGAGCGCAAAGAACTGCCCGTCTACCTGTTCACCGGCTTTTTGGAGGCAGGCAAGACCAAGACTCTGCAGGAAACACTGTCCGATCCCGATTTCAACACCGGTGAACCCATGCTGCTGATCGTTTGCGAGGAGGGCGTGGAGGAATACGATCCCACCGCCTTTGCTCACGACAATATTGCCATGGAAGTCATCGAGGACGCTGAGGATCTGACCCCCGATCTCTTGAGCGCGCTGGAGAATAAGTACCGACCCGATCGTGTGCTGGTCGAATACAACGGCGTTTGGCTGATCGACCGACTCTATCAGTCGCTCCCCGAAAACTGGATGGTCTATCAGGAGATCTTCGTTGCCGACGCCAACACCTTCCTTGCCTATAACAAAAATATGCGTCAGCTGGTGTTTGACAAGCTCCAATCCTGCGAGACGGTGCTTCTCAACCGCGCGCCGTCCGACGTGGACATGGAAGCCATCCACAAGGTCATCCGCGGAGCCAACCGCCGCTGTGCTATCGGATACGAGTATGTCACCGGCGAGTTCGCCTACGACGAGATCGAGGATCCGCTGCCCTTTGACATCAACGCCCCCATTATCGAGATCGCTGACGACGATTACGCCTTCTGGTATCGCGATCTGACCGAGGATCCGCAGAAATACGTGGGCAAGACCGTCCGCTTCAAGGGCATCGTAGCACGGGACAACCAGCTTCCGCCCCGAATGTTCGTCATCGGACGTCACATCATGACCTGCTGTGTGGACGATATCGGCTATTGCGGTGTGGTCTGTAAATCAATGCGTGCCAAAACGCTGAATACGAAGGATTGGGTGATCCTGACCGCAACCGTTTCTTTTGAGTTTAATAAGGTCTACGGCAAACCTGGCCCCGTTCTCAACGACATGGAGATCGAGCCCGCCGAGCCGCCCAAAACGTTGGTGGCAACCTTTTAATAAAAAAATTCCGACAATCGTCGGAATTTTTTTATTAAAACAGCGGGGCGAACAGCCGCAGGATGGCGTGGTACAACCCGCGAATCATCCCGAACCGCTGTCGCTGTGCTTGTGCGGGAGCGCACTTTTCCTGGGTCTCCAAAAAATCCCGTTTCACGTCGGCGACGACGCTGCTTTGATAGAAGTACACGCCGCATTCAAAGTGCAGATAGAGCGAACGGTAATCCAGGTTGACGGTGCCGACGGTGGCGATCTCGTCATCGCAGACGAAGGACTTGGCGTGGATAAAGCCGGGGGTGTATTCGTAGATCTTCACCCCGCCCGACAGTAGCTTGGGGTAATGGGAACGGGTCAGCGCGTGGGCGCTTTTTTTATCGGGGATGGCGGGAGTGATCATTCGCACGTCCACGCCTCGCTTGGCGGCGAGGGTCAGCGCACCCTCCAGCTCCTCGTCGATGATCAGATAGGGAGTGCAGATGTAGACGTATCGCTTGGCACCGTGGATGATATTCAAATAGACGTTTTCTCCCAGCGGCTCACCGTCCAGCGGACTGTCTCCGTAGGGTTGAACGAAGCCGTCACTTGCAAAGGACGGAGACGCCGACGGCTTGGGAAGAAAACGGTCGTTATCGTTATCTTCGGGACGAAATGCGTTCCACATCTCCAAAAACAGCAGGGTCAAACTGCGAACCGCATCCCCGCGCAGCATGACTGCGGTATCCTTCCAATGCCCGTAGCGCACCTTTTCATTGATGTATTCGTCTGCAAGATTGACGCCGCCGGTAAAGCCGACTATTCCGTCCACGACCAGGATCTTGCGGTGATCCCGATTGTTCATCACGATGGAGAGCACCGGCTTGAAGGGATTGAAGCGAATGCATCGGATGCCCTTTTTCTCTAGCTGCTTTGCGTAGTCGTAGGGAAGCGTGGTCAGAGAGCCCATGTCATCGTACATCACCCGCACGTCTACGCCTTGTGCGGCTTTGGCTTCTAAGATCTCTAAAACGGAGTTCCACATCCTGCCCTCGGCAATGATGAAGAATTCCAAAAAGATGAAATGCTCGGCTTTTTGGAGTTCTTCCAGTATTGCGCCGAACAGATCCTCGCCTTGAGGAAAGTAGCGGGTCTCGGTATTCTGATAAACGGGAAATCCTCCCGTTTTTTGCAGATAGCGCATCTGTCCGCCTGCCGCCGTGTTATCGACCGCGATCTCCTCGATCACGGCAGAAGAATCGGGAATGGATTCCTGCAATGCGGCGTGGGAGCATTCCAGTTTTTTCCGCATCCCAAGAGTTGGGGATTTGGTACCGAAAAAGAGATAGATCAATCCGCCGAAGAGAGGGAAGAGCAGAATCGGAACTGCCCATGCCAATTTGAAGGAAGCTTTGGTGTCTTTTTGGGCGATATAAAAGACCATCAGCAGGCTGAAGATCTGAAGGATCAGGTTTGCGTAGCGGATGAAATCACCAAGGCGCAGGATCATCACGGCAAGCCAGGCGACCTGAATCAGCAGTGCCAGCACGACCAATACGATGCGGCTGAGGATGGAATTGAGAAATTTCACGAAGCGTCTCCTTTCTAAGGGAACTATTAGTAGGATACGCTATTTTTATAAACTTTAGATAAACTTTCCGGTTATTTTTCGCACGCTTTTGCCACTGATTTTTCAGTGGCATTTTTCTTGTTTTGATCCGTCTCAAATGGTATAAAATAGAAGCATTACTATACCGATGGAGGAAAGAAAATGGATACACGAATCGTTACCCCCGAACGGATCGACGCATTTGCCGTCTTTTTGCGTCGGGAAGAAAAGAGCGCGTCGACGGTAGAGAAATATCTGCGGGATCTGCGCAGACTGACCGATTTTGCGGCAGGAAGGGAGGTGGATAAAGCACTGCTGTTAGATTTCAAAAGCGAGATGGCGGCACGCTACGCCGTTACCGGAGTCAATTCCATGCTGGCATCACTGAACGTATTCTTCCGCTTCATGGGCTGGAATGATTGTGCGGTAAAGCAATTCCGCGTACAGAAAAAAGCCTATTGCCCGGAGGAAAAGGAGCTGTCTCGGGAGGAATATCTCCGATTGATCCGTACGGCAGAAAGCGAAGGAAATCGCCGTCTGTCCCTGACGATCCAATGCCTCTGTGCTACGGGCATACGGATCAGCGAACTGCAATTTATAACCGTGGAAGCACTGAAGCACGGCGAGGCGGTGGTTACCTGCAAAGGAAAGACCCGCACGGTCTTTTTGGTGACGCCTCTGCGCAGTAAGCTGTTGACCTACGCCGACGAGCAGGGGATCACCACGGGATCGGTTTTCGTTACGCGGAGCGGAAAGCCGATAGATCGCAGTAACGTATGGCGGGAGATGAAAGAGCTGTGTCTGCAGGCAAACGTGTTGCCCGAAAAGGTCTATCCCCACAATTTGCGGCATCTGTTTGCCCGCACGTTTTACGGAATCGAAAAGGATATTGCCAAGCTGGCGGATATCCTGGGGCATTCCAGTATCAACACGACGCGGATATATATCATCACTACCGGCGCGGAGCACAAGCGGAAAATGGAGAATATGCAACTCATCCCGTAGAATAATATCCGAAAAAGGAAAGCATAAAAAAGCCCGACGCGAACCGTCGGGAAATACAACAGAATGTGAGTTATGTTGTAAAGCGCTCCGGTCGGATCGATCAAAATCTTCTTGATGCATTCGCATCAGACATCAAAATGGCGCAACAAAAGAACCTTTCCATTAGAATTTTTGAAAAGGTCTTCTCGTTGCGCCGGCTTTTGAAAAAAATTTCCAAAAACTACTTGCTTTTTGATTTTTCCTGTGCTATAATTGATATGTATCGATATATCTTACGACAAATGTTTACAACATAACTCACATTCTGTTGTAAAGCGGTACACGGACGGATGTTAACAGGCGGGACTGTTATCATAAATTTTTAATTTCAGAAAGGACAACCAAGCAATGAAAAAATCCAATCTCAAAACAATGCTGATCTCGGGCGTAAGTGCGGTTCTTGCGGCGACTCTCGCGATTGGCGGCACGGTGGCTTATCTGACCTGGGGTCAGGAAACTAAGTCAAATGTGTTTACGGTAGGCGATATTGATATCACGCTGGACGAAAAAGTCGGCGTTTTCGGTGAGGGTGCTACCGTCACCGAAAACGAAGACGGTGCAACCTATACCAACGTAATGCCCGGCGACTATCTCCAGAAGGAAGTTACCGTTTCCAATACCGGTAACAACCCTGCTTACGTTGCGGTTACCGTAACGCTCAACAATGCCGACAAGATCAACGCGGCAATCGATGAGGTGTATGGTGATGGCGCCGAAGGCGGTCAGGCAATGTATGACTTCATTTTTGACGGCTGGGGAATCAATCAGGATCCTCGTCCCGGAAAATATGGTGTAAATGATGCCCGCGGTGTTATTGACGGCACCTACGGTTTGCCCGATCACACTTTGAAAGTTGATTTTGCAAAGACGACCAAAGGCTCTACTGTAATTGGCGCAACCAACTGGTTTGTTGCCGGCAGTGAAAAAGCCGGTCAGTACTGGGTAGACGGTCCTAAGGCGTATGACGGCTACTATACTGCCAACATGGATGACTACGAGATCTGCTACACCTATTACATTTACCTGGAATCCGGTGAATCCTCTACTCTTTTCGAGGGTCTGAACGTCCCCGCTGAGTTTACCAATGCCCAGATGAAGATGTTCGACGGTCTGAAAATCGACGTAGAGGCAGCAGCGATTCAGGCTGACAACATGGCTATTGCTACTGAATACAAGGGCGATCCCGACGGCAAAGCAAAGACCGCATTCTCCGTTTTGGCGGGTAAGATCGAGACTCCCGAGTATTCCAACAAGCCTACCGGTGATCTGACCCCTGCCTACGCTTCTATGGCCGGTCAAAAGACTTGGGATTCCATTTGGGGCGAAGCATACACCAATGCTAAGAATAGCCTTGAGATCAAGCTCTACTCCGGTGATACCTATCTTGGTACCAACTCCCTGAATGATCTTTCCAAGAGTGCGGCAGTTACTTGGCACTGCAGCCTGAGCGGCAAAAATTATAGTGCTTGGACTATGACCTGGGCACAGAAACCCACCCCTGATCTGCTTCCTACGACCGTTGAGCTGTGGGTTGACGGCGAGAAGGTTGACGAAACTACAGTTCGGATGAATTGCCCCGATGACCTTGCTCCTATTACCGGTGCCGTTCTTAACACTAAGGGCGAAATCGTTAAGTTCACTACCAAGAACTGGGACAATACTTTGGCAGAAGGCGAGTCCTATGTGGCTTTCGTTTCAAGCAATACGGAACTGGATAATGCGCTGAAGAACGATGCAACTACTGTCGTTCTCGGTTCCGGCAACTATATTATTCCCGATTCTGCCAAGGGTAAGACTCTGACCATTATCGGCAACGGTAATACTGTTATTGCAACGCAGGACGACGGTTCCTACGAAGGCTGCGATTATAGCCTCGACGGTTCTACGGTTACTTTCAAGAACATTACCATCAATACTGATAGCTCCACCTATACCGGCTATGCTCGTCTGAAGGCTACCTACGAAAACTGCACCATTAACGGTACCTACACCCTGTACGGCGACAGCGTGTTTAACAATTGCACCTTCAATGTTTCCGGCGACGTTTACAACATCTGGACTTGGGGTGCTTCCAACGCGACCTTTACCGGCTGCACCTTTAACTCCGATGGTAAGGCAATGCTGTTGTACGGCACTGTGAACACCAAACTGACCCTGAACAACTGCGTGTTCAATGACAACGGCGGTCTGACCGATAAGAAGGCTGCTGTTGAAATTGGCAACGATTACGGCAAGAGCTATGAGCTGATCGTGAACAATACCACCGTCAATGGCTACGAGATCAACGACAAGGGTATCAACACCAACACTACTCTGTGGGGCAATAAGAACTCTATGTCCAAGGATAACTTGAACGTCTTTGTGGACGGCGTTGACGTATATTAAATAAAATTTCCCCATTCCCCCTTCGGGGAGTGGGGATCTCCCCGTCACGATCCCGCTCGCGACTGAGGAACCGTTTCCTATAATGCAAACAAACCTGCGGGCTTCCCGCAGGTTTTTGCTGTGTATCTCATACAGGTATCAAACAATTTCCAAGGAGGTGTTCTGCAATGCGTGCTCCGGAAAATCTCATCGGCTCTCGCTTCGGAAGCCTGACGGTCATCGATACCGCGCCACCCTCCGCGGGGAAACGCCGCTGGCGTTGCAGTTGTGATTGCGGAGGTGAGACGACGGTCTTTGCCGTCAATCTAAAAAACGGACATACCGACAGCTGCGGCTGTAAAAAATCTCCCGATCTGACCGGAAAGGTCTTCGGCAGGCTCACCGTCCTCGGTCGCTCCGCTCATCGCGCGCCGAGAGGGAAGCGAACCGTCCCGCTATGGGAGTGTCGCTGTTCCTGCGGGGCGGTCACCTGCAAAGCGACCGACGTCTTGCAAAATTCGGACGAAAGTATGTGTGCCGCGTGTGCGGGAAGGTACGGCGCCGAGAAAGCCCGTGCGTCAGCCGGCTTTGTGGGAGGAACCCAAGTCACCAAAATTCGCGAGATGACCCCCACTGCCGCCAATACGTCGGGGGTGCGGGGCGTATCTCTGGACAAGCGCACCGGAAAATGGCGTGCCCGCCTGAAATTCAAGGGAAAAACGATGAATTTCGGCTCTTATCACAGCTTTGAGGATGCCGTCAACGCCCGCCGAAAGGCTGAAGCAGAATACTATGGTGAGTTTTTAGAGACGGCGGATGCCGCTTCTCAAAATGATTGATCCCTTCCGAGCGCGGAAGGGATCTTTTTGTGCTCTTGACAATATCCGTGTGGTATGATACAAGGCGAGAAGCTCGCCGCTGGAAGAGCGTTCGCGTTGCGGAAGGAATAAACGAACAGAGGCGCCACACGGCGCCTCTACTATCAATATTATATTTCGTGATCGACTAAGAAATCCTCGATGATATATTTCGTATGAATCGGATCAACTTCCAGCTCGTTCATCAGATCGATCAACTGCGATAGTTTTTCTCCGTCGGTTGAAATATCCGGACATTGCAGGATTGGGGGAGATCCGGGTGATGAAACTTCGATGCCGTATGTATCTGTGATCTGCCCGTCTATGATGATACGGGTACGGATCATGGAGAAGATCGCCTTCGAAGTGGTGTGAGTTTTGCTTTGCGTGGGTGTGCTTGTGTGCATTGTGCACCTCCTGAAAAAGATATGTGTCGAAATATGTCGACAGACTATATAACAAATCAACACATCAAAATCTTTCACGTTTTTTGAAGAAATTCAAAAAACAAGAGGATTGTCGTTAGCACTATCCTCCCGGTCTGTCGATAATGAATAAATCTTCCCACGCCCGCAGGCGTTTCACATTGCGAAGGATAAGTAAAAGCGACAAGGCTCTGTCGAACCTTGTCGCTTTTGTGAAAGGCGGACGAAAAAAATATTTTCGCATCTTTTCGTTTGGAGTTAAACTCGTGTGTTTTTAGTGATATGCCTCGCTTTGCTCGGCGTGATATTACTCGTTTCACTCGCAGTGATATTGTTCGCTCTGCTCACAGTTATATTATATTCGCCTTGTAACCTTCAACGCGCGAAGCGCATATCACTTGCAAAGCAAATATCACGCATTTATGCATATCACTCACCGTAAGGCAAATATAACTGAAAAACGACAAATTTCTGTCGAAATTTGTCGTTTTTCTGGTGGAACGGGTGTCGCTATGAGCGAACACCCCTCCTTTCCTTCGTTTTTTTCTTCGTTTTCGCCCTCAAAAGCGTCCTCAATATCATTGAGTGGGATGTTGTCAACGCTTAGCGGTTTCTTACTTGCGTTGATAATCAAAGTGAAGTGATCATCATACAAATAGATCGAATTAACGAAGATGTTTATGAGTGCTCTGCGCTTATTGAAATCATCAAGCGGCATTTCGCAGATGAAATCGAGAAAAGCGTAAACCTGCGCTTCGGTCAAACAGATTTTCTTATTGTTTTCGATTGCAAGCTGCGTTTCCAATTCGGTTTTCTCGGCTTGGCGGCGGTTCAGACGCTCGGTCAGCATATCCACCGATTGTCCTTTCTCAATACCTTTCCAAAGATTCTCAATAGCGGCATCAACATCTTTGATAGCCTTCTTCAATTCCCTTATTGAAAGGTTGTCCACGCTCTTATTACATTCCTCTGCAACCCGCTTGGCGATATATCGAATATTATCCTCGGTGAGCATTTGAAGGCAAACTTCTATTACGCGATTTTCGATAAATTCCTTTCCGACAATAGCCTTATCACAAAGCTTCTTGCGCGCATTCTTGCAGATATAATAATGATACTGTCTGCCCGACTTGCTCGTTCCCGCATAACCTACCATCATTTCCTTGCAATGACCGCAAAACAGCTTGGTTGTCAATAAATACTCGTTTTCGCCGCGTGTACGTGCGGGCGCAGATTTGTTTCTGTTCATAATCTCTTGTACCCGATAGAATAAATCATCATCGAGAATGCGAGGCATTCCACCGGGCTTTTCAACTCCTTTGTATAGATATATGCCGATATAGCGTTTATTTTTGAGAAGATGACTGAGGCTGTTGTAGGTAAACTCATTACCGATTGAGGTCTTGACCTTTCTGCGTTGCAAGTCCTTGACGATCTCGGCTTTGGTTTCACCGCTTGCATACCGTTCATAGATCTCGCGGACGATTGCCGCTTCTTCCTCGTCAACGGAAAAGGTGCGATCCTTGTTTACCTTATATCCAAGTCCGGGATTGCTGCCGTTGGATAGACATTTCTCGGCGTTGATTGCCATACCTCTGTTGATCTTCTGTGCAAGCTCTACGGAATAGTATTCCGCCATACTTTCAAGAACACCCTCTATAAGAATGCCCGAAGCATCGTCCGAAATATTCTCCTTGGCGGACATCACTCTAACGCCGTTTTTCTTTAGCTTGGCTTTGTAGATTGCGCTGTCGTAACGGTTACGGGCAAATCGGTCAAGCTGATAGACAAGCACACCTTCAAAGGTATGCTTGTCGCTGTCCGCAATCATTCTTTGGAAATCGGCGCGGTTATCAAACTTACCGCTTTGCGCACGGTCGATATATTCACCCACAATGGTGTAATTGTGAGATTCGGCATATTCGTAACAGACCTTTAACTGACCTTCGATGGATTGCTCGGTCTGACTATGGCTCGAAAATCGAGCGTATATTACTACGTTCATTGTAATACCTCCTATTAGTCCTAATATAATTATACTTATTTATCGTGAGAAGTCGATTGTACCGATACGGAAACACCCGACGCTGGTGCGTCGGGTGTCCTTTCATCATATTCGGGGTGCTTAGCGAGCCACTTTTCAAAGTAGGCTTTACCCTCGTCGCTGTCGTAAAACGCGCGTATTTCGGGTACTAAGGCTTTGGCAAAGGAATTGAGCAGTTCTTCGGGGAGTGCAACGTCAATCTTTGGGCATTTGGTCATAGGCAGTCCTCCTTATAAGCTTCGCTCTTTTTTGCGCTGAAGGACTTTGTAATAATGCTCGCAGGCTTTGAGCACAAAGTCCTCGGTTTGTTTTGCGTTGCCCTTTGGGATATACTTTCGGATGCGTTCCAT
>JAFTOC010000064.1 GCA_017451585.1 Clostridia bacterium | reverse complement strand
GCGTACTGCGTCGCACAGACCCAGTGCCTCTGCGTATACCTGCAGGAGAGCCGCGGTATTCTCGCCGTGTACTTCGATCCAGGATACCAGTGCGGACAGAATCTTGTCTGCGTTCTCTACTACGTACGCCGCGATGTCTTCGCCGTAAGTGTACAGCACGTAGCCCAGCACTGCCAGAGCCTCGTCGCCGTATTCTTTCATGACGTCGACTACGTAAGGACCGTAGGTCTTTACGAATTCGATGACTTCTTCGGGGTTATTATAGAGGTAATTGTATACAGCGTCTGCTGCTACGGGGAAATATTCTACGACTGCGTCGGTGATCGCTTCTACCAGGTAGTCGTATGCATCGCCAAGTGCCTCTACGATGTACTCGTATGCCGCCTCTGCGATGACTTTTGCGGTGTTTTCAAGAGCGGGCTTCCATTCGTTAGTCCACTTCTCTTCAAGTGCTTCAACGAGTTTTGCGAGTTCAACTGCAGCAGCATCAGCAGCATCGGATGCTGCAACTTCTGCTACATCTGCAAGATTGGCTACGGCAGTATTCAGCTTGCCGAGAAGATCAACAAGTGCGTTGAGTGCATCTTCGTCAAGTTCATCTGCCTCGTCGTTTTCAAGAATCGTCCAGATATCAAACAGAACAAGATCGATCAGTTTAATCTCTTCGTTAAGTTCTGCCTTGAGTTCATCGCTGAGTTCGCTGGAATCTACCAGTTCCTTAAGCGCGCGAACTTCTTTACCGGCAACGCGGATAGCCTCCATTGCATCTGCAACGTAGCCGTTTTCAACTGCATACTGATAGCCGTATGCGTATGCTTCGTCGTAGTATTCGCTTACGTAGTAAATGATGTTTGCGATGGTCTGATCCTGTGCGGTGTACTCTTCCTCATGAGCCTTCTTCACAGCCTCAAACAGAGCATTGTGACCATTCTCAGAGGGGTGAGAGCCGATGCCGTTGCCGATGACGCAGCGTGCGAACAGCGCCAGCAGGCCGGACAGTTCGCTCTTTGCAACAGACTTGCTCAGTTCCGCAGGCATTACCAGCAGAGTGCAGAGTCTCTGCGCACCAGTAGCTATACCATTTGCACTATCAACGCCACGCTCAATGGTTCCCTGCATGCTGATGATTGTTTCAACACCAGTAACAGCAGCAGCCAGGCCATCGACCTGAGCCTTAATTGCCTTCTGGTCAGCATTGCCGTAATCACCGGCATCTACGGCCTCAACTACCACGTTCTTAACCTGAGAGAAATCAGGATCTTCGATGTTTCCGCCATTGATAGCCTTTGCAACCTCGTAGATATAGACATTCTGACGTGCAGTAGCATCCATATCCTTAACGGCGGTATACAGAGCCATAACCTGCTTGGCAGTCAGCTGACCTTCGGAACGGCCTGCAACAACCTCAGTTGCAGCAGTGGTCCAGTCATCAGTCTCATACAGGGTCTTGACTTCAGCACCAGTCAGTGCACCACTAGACTGCAGAGCGATCACACCATAGACGGGGTTTGCCTTCAGATCGGCATAGGCAGCGCGTGCCTCCTCGCAACCAAAGCCACACATTTCCTTTTCGCAATCCAGGATTTCTTCAATGGACTTATGCGTCCCGGAAATGTTTGCCCAGTCAACCAGAGAGCTTGCAAGAGTCTTAACGGCTTCTTCGTCGCCCAGCAGGACCATAATCAAGGTAGCCTCATCAGCATCGCCCTGTGCCAGAACATTAGCTACAGTCTGATACTGTGCCTTGCCTGCAACAGCAGCGGCAGCGTAGAAGTCATCCATGATGGAACCGAAGGGATCTGCATCATCTGCAAACAGGTCAGCCACGCCCATGACGGAATCGATGGTAACGGGGGTGTTCTTACCGGCAATGATTGCCTTCTCAAAAGCCAGATACATGGAGATAGACATAGCTAGCTCTGTATTGCTAGTACTAGCAACTGCAAATGCCACCTTGTCTGCATCCTCCAGATCCTCGTAAGCCTCGATCTGTGCCAGAGTAACGGGAACAACCACATCACGCAGCAGCTCCCAAACCATGCCGATCTTACCGTTCTCGTCCTTAACGATAGCCTGGTAGAAACGGTCACGGACGATTTCGTTCAGGGGGCCGTCGTCATAAGTATCCACGATGCACTCGACAAAGGGAGCCTCAGCCCAGTAGAAGGTAGCATCAGCATAAACGCTGTTCTGAGTGCCCTGCATATAGGTGGGCAGTGCAGCGATGTAGACATTCAGGGGCTTGAACAGCAGATCCATCACATCACCGAGGGTCACTTCGTCAGTAACTGCGGTGTTATCGAGCATGGTGTTCATCAGCGCGACCTGAATGATCTCAGCATCGGGGTTCAGCTGCAGAATTGCTTCCACAGTGCCTGCATAGTTCAGTGCATAGCTGATGGTAGCATACATGAAGGTGTTGTACAGCGCTTCCATGGTGGAAACAGTGGTATCATCACCGTCGTCTGCCACAAAGCCCTTGCTTGCCAGAATGGCATCGGCTTCCGCCATCAGCTTGCGCAGCTGATCCTGCAGCTCAGGATCGCACTCCCGGATAGCGTTTTCGACATCATAGATCATGGCATCTTTGGGGGCGCCATCAAAGTCGATGGCTTCCAGGATGCGGCCGAACATGAACACGCCGAAGTTGCCGTTACCAATGCCCAGGGAGATGACGTCAGCTTCCTTCACGGAAGTCTGATAGTACTTAGCAACAATCTGCAGCGCTTCAACGTCGGTGTACTTTTTGTATGCGACCTTGTAACCAGCAGGGTATTCATCGCTGCCTTCGTTGAAAATGCCATCGTCAGTCTTATCCTTACCTTCGATGCAGTATGCTGCAACGTCGAAACGATAATCGTTGACCATCTGATCCCAGGTCCAGTAGTCACCGGTGGTGAATACGGAGTACCACACCTCATTGAATTTCTCAATGTTGTCGTAGTTTTTGTAATAATTCTCTTTGGCATTCAGCTCAGCGATGACAGCCTTAACAGCAGGATCATCATAATCCACTTCCAGCAGCCAGTGCAGGTCCTCAGCGCGCATAGCGGACATAGCCAGCTGTGCATGGCTGACGGTGGCACCGTCCATAGCAAGCCATTTTGCAAACTGGTTGGCATAGGAATCGTTGCCATAGTCTTCAACACCGGTGTTGCCATGGTAGCCATACAGACCATAACCATTGGTCATGGAGTCGCCCAGGGAAACGTAATTGATAGTCTTATCAAGAGCCGGCGTAGACGTCCCCTGACCACTATTCTGTGCAAACACAGTGAGAGGGACAGCGCCGATCATCAATGCGAAAGCCAGGATCAGCGAAAGAGCCGAACTAAGCTTTCTGTTTAGCGATTTTTTCATTTTAATTACCTCCAATAAATTTTCTTTCATCGTCCGACGAATCGCTATTTCGCCGAACGGTTTTATATGTCACATTGCCGTTTGCAATTATGCAGTTTTTGCTGAATTGGATAGCTGCAATGTTGCATACTTGCAATGCTAATACCGTGCAATAAATATTCCGTAAAATCCGCTATCAGAGCTTGGTAACCCTTACAGATCAGGCGTCCAAGCCTTGTAATCGAACTGTTTGAAATGCTTTTCCAGCAGACGGTAATCGTTTTTGCCCATGCCGGTGAGAGGAATTTCATCCAGATGAACCACCGCTACGGGCTTTCCGCGCTCTTCCACATTGACGTCGCAGTATTCGAAAATCTCCTTACAAGTAGCCTTGGAATCAACTCCCGGCATCATTTCTACCAGCACCATGGGATACTGACCTTGGCTGTGGTCACGGTCATTTACACCGATGACTGCACAGTTGTGCACGTCCTCTCGGGCACCTACCAAGCTCTCCAGATTGACGGGGAATACCTTGTGACCGTCAAACCGGGTAATCATCCGCTTGATTCTGCCCTTGATGTAGAGGAAGCCGTCTTTGTCCATATAGCCGACGTCGCCGGAATGGATCCAAATTCGGCCGTCCGTATGCTCGCGCATAACGTGTGCGGTCTCTTCCGGTGCATTAAAGTAGCACTTCATCATGGAAGGTCCGGTGATACATACCTCGCCCTCTTCAAAATAGGACTTCTCTTCCCCGGTATCGGGATCAAAAATACTCACCGTGGTAGTCAAAGAAGGTATGCCTACACTTCCGGGTTTGTAAACGCGGTTTACACAGAAAGACGCGGCGGCGGAAAGCTCGGACATACCGTAGCCCTGCGCCAAGGGGTACTTCATATTGTGTTCCTTGCGGAACTCGTTGAGCTTCGTTTCCAGCCCCTCATTCATCGTATCACCGCCGGACGCCAGCGTGCGCAGGAAGGAGAGATCCATTCCCTTGACTTCCTTACTCTGCATCAACAGTTCGATGAACACGGGAGTGCTGATGACATGGTTGGGACGATAGGTCTTCACCAGCTTGCCGATGGTAGCGGGAACAAACTTAGGAATCGGTACCAAAGTAATGCGCATACACAGGGGCATATGCATACCGCAAACCATGCCGTATGCCGAGAAGATCGGAATGATGCCAAGGAAGCGGTCCTGCTCTTCGCGAACGACATCACAGTGGATGAAGTTGATCGCCACGGCGTTCATCGAGTCGTTCGTAAGCACAACGCCCTTCGGAATACCGGTCGTGCCGCCGGTGTATGTAATGGCAACCGTAGCGTCCCCAACGTAGGGAGCTTCCTTTGCAACGACATTCTCGCCGCACTTCATAAAGGCTCTCCACTTGACCACTTTGTCACCGTAAGCGACATCCGTCCTGGTCATCAGTTTCATGGCAACTTTTTTGAGGAAGGGCAACGAATCCGCAGCAGACTGAACAATGATCAGATCCTGATCAATCGATTCCATGATCTTCCGCACTTTAGGGAACGCAATATCGATAGTGACCAAAATACTGGAGCCGGAGTTCTTAATCATTCGCTCAATGCTGGCAGTATCCATTCGAGGATCAATCGTATTGGCAGCAGCGCCGAGTTTGTTCAACGCATAAACCGCCGCAATAGTTTCCGGTATTTGTACAGACAAAAAAGAAACAATATCGCCTGCCTTTACCCCCAAAGCGGCAAATGCATTTGCGGTTTCGTCAACGCGGCTGAATAGTTCTCTGAACGAAATATCTCTGCCATAATAGTGGAGCGCGGGAAAATCCAAGCGATTTTGATTGAGTTCTTTCACATAATTGTAAGCTGTGCATTTCGGAATCGGCGTATTCTTTGCTTCGTCAGAATAATACTTCATCCATACTTTTTCTTCCGTGATTTTCATCAATGACCTCTTTTCCCGTACGATCGATTTTCTATCCTTGCTATACAATCCATTTCAATCACGTAATGTCATTTCAATTACAACGGCAGCATCACAGCAACACAATCCAAGTGTACAAATAAAACAATACAGAATAACCATTCTGTTGCTTGCGATCGCGATTCATAATATATTTGTGTATATGTGAGCTTTCAAAAAGCATAACTAGAAAACCTTTTGGCTATATTGGTTGCTAAAAGGTTTTCTAGTCATGCTTTTTTGTAAATTTTATTTGCTATATAGGGGTTGACAACGCTAATTTGATGTGCTATAATATCGTTACTATACAGTATATGTATTACAAGGCAACAGAATGGTTATTCTGTATTGTTTAACAAGGCAACAGAATGGTTATTCTGTATTGTTTAACAAGGCAACAGAATGGTTATTCTGTATCGATGCTCCGGCATCGTTTTTTTTATAGAATCAGCCGCATACTTTCCATCTTACGACGATGCTCTGCTCCGGTAGTCATCACATAAATTCTCGTAGTGTTGATGCTGGAGTGCCCGAGAACATCTGCCAGTTTTACGATATCCTTCTCGATTCCATAAAATACCCGCGCGAATAGATGCCGCAGATTGTGTGGAAACACCTTCCCTGCCGCAACGCCCGCCTCTTTGCAAAGCGACTTCATCTCCCGCCAAATATTCGTGCGATTCAAAGGTCTGCCGCTCGACGTAACGAACACCGATCCGCTCTTGATCCCTCTGGCACGGCAGTATTTGAGCAGTCGCTTCTGTAACGCCCGCACGATGATCACTACCCGTGTTTTTCCCTTACAGTGGACTACCGCCTCCCCGCATATCACGGCTTCGGCGGTGATATGCTTCACCTCGCTGACCCGAATCCCCGTGCCGCAAATAGTCTGGAGTAACAGCTCCAACCGTTCGTTTCCGCGCCGTTTGGCGGTCTCTACCAAGCGCAGATATTCCGCTTTGGAAATTTCCTTTTCCTCGGGGCAGTAGATCTTCTTCTGCACCCGAAACTGTCTCAAACACAGTTCCTGCCATCCGGCAAAGCGAAGGAAGGAATTTATCGCCGCGATTTTGGAGTTGGCACTGGTAATGGCGCACTTCTTCTCCAATATCGCTTTATATTCCAACAGACGCGGCTTATCCACTTCTCTACCGTCGGCGTACGTCGCAAATTGCCTTATATCCCGCAGATATTTTTCCACAGTCAGGTCGCTTTTTTCGTCAACACGGAGTTGCGTTTCAAAATTGCGCATTAGTTGAGAGGTAATCAATCGTTTATTCATATTGGTACTCCTTGTTTTTTTATTGTACATTAAATTATTCGTTTATTGTACACTAAATTATTCGCTTTTTAACAATACTGTTGAAACTGTTTTGATTTCTGAATACCGACTTCCGCTCCAATGCAGTCAAAGTTCCTTATTCTTGACGTAAAAATAACGAGAGGTGACTGGGGATGTGCCTGCGGAAACCTTCCGGTTCTTTTTCTCAAGAACAAGTCGCTGAGGATTTTCTGCTCTGCTACTACAACGACTCTATCTCCTTAACCACGGCGCAATCACCCAATCCGAGCGCAGCGAGACGCCGGTCAAGATCACTCAACCAAGACGCTTTGACCGTTCGACCGCGGAATATTAAACGAGCAACATTTTCGCCCCATTAAGCGTACGCCTATTGCGTATGCTTAATGGGGCGAAATCAGTCTTGAAAATAACCGATAAACTAAGGCCCGGGGCTTCGTAGGCGATATCGGCATAGGTTGCGGTATGATATTCTTAATCTCATTCTTGTGTACCGGCAACGTATCCGGCAGGTCTTCTTTCGTTGCGATCTCCGACTTCCCTGCCGGGAAGATCGGATCGTGCATCAGTTGTTTAATCGTTTTATATCGCCATACCCATGCGGAATCATGAGAAGAAGGTCGTAGACTTTTTGCTTGTCAAATCCGTTCTCACTTGATCTTCTTTCCGTCCGAGAACGCCTGACCGACCTTCTCGCCAAAGCCCCAATAGGCGTGCGTCACGCCATCGTAGATGATAGGATCCAGTTTCTTTGCATCCACCTTGCCGTCCTCGTTCAGCACGCTCTCATCTGCGGATACGTTGACGATCTCGCCCACACAGATGCCGTCCTCGTTGAACTTGATGAGCTTGCACTCTACCGTCATCGGAAGCTCGTCGATCACGGGCGCATTGACGTACTCACTCTTGATTGCGTGGAAGCCGGCTTTCGCAAACTTATCGGGCACATCGTTTGCCGAAACGATACCGACGTAGTCGCAAGGGGCGACCGTCTTTGCCGTGGCAAAGCTCACCGTGAAAGCGCCGGTTTTCTTGATATTGTCGGTGGTCTTGTGGTCATCCGAAAGGCAGACCATGACCTGATTGGTGTCGTAAATGCCGCCCCACGCCGCGTTCATGGCGTTGGGCGTGCCGTCCTCGTCATAGGTGCCGATGATCAACACCGGCATCGGGTAAAGCCATGTTTTGGCTCCGAAATTTTTACGCATAATAGGTACCTCTCATTCTTGAATTTTATTTAAGTAATGGCATTCATTCTGTCCACTTCCTCGGTGGGCTTGGCGGTCATTTCCACCCACGCAGGTCGAAAACCGCTCCTCACAGCGTTTCGAACCGACTTCACGTTGCACCATGCGGCACAATAGAACGGAACTCTTCCTTGATTCAATATCTCGACTGCCAACCGACTTGTAAGAGCCGATGCAATTCCCTGCCTGCGGTATTTGGGCAGAACATCTATGCCGATCTGCCACATGGTATCACAGTCGGCAGAACAGCCTGCGAGTCCAATCAGCCGCTGACCGTCGTATGCGCCGATCCCCAGCACGTCCAGATACTTTCGTTGCTCGCAGAGTGCGTTGCTCCATTCGGGCAGATATAACTCGGTAAAATCGTCGGGATGCAGAACACGAAGCTCATATGGGCAATCCAGTGCACGCAGAGCGTTTACGTCGGGCAGAAAATACTCTGCCATGAAGCATATCTTCTGCCCTTTTTTCATGAGCGCATCGTTCAGCATATGCAGATGCGGTGTTTCAAACAGGTGCTCAACGGAATATGAATGGATGTACCGCTCGGTGATCTCCCAAAACCCAGGCGAAACTGATGCCACGATATTATTCCCGTAAGACACGAGCTGGCAGGAGAACGGCAGTTGCAGATACCGTCTCGCGCCCTCGTTCTCACGCGACGTGACGATAACGTTTTCGCTTTTCTCAAAATCCACAGGATCGGCGCCAAGGTCGATGGCGGATTGCTCCATCGCTATTTTCAAAATTTCTTGGTTGTTCATCATAGGATATAAAACTCTTGTTTATTCTATCATACTGCAGTGAATATTCAACACTCCACCGCGACCTTGATAACCCCATCGCGCTTCTCTTCAAACAACTCATACGCCTCGTCGATCCTCTCCAGCGGATAGGTGTGTGTGATCAGCGGCTCGGTATTGATCTTGCCCTGCTCTATCAAAGCGAGAGTCTCTTCGCAATCACAGCCGTCCACGCCGCCGGTCTTGAAGGTCAAATTCTTGCCGTACATATCGGGTAGAGGCAGAGTTTGCGCCTTGTCGTAAAGCGCCACCACCGTGACAATCGCATTCGGGCGCGCACACTCCCACGCGAGGCGGAAGGTGGATTCAGCACCTGCCACCTCCAGTACCACGTCTGCTCCGCCATGGTCGCTGTTCTTGCGGACGAAATCAAGGCACTCGTCTGGGATCACGGTCAGCACATCGGGATAATGCTCATTTACAAACCGGATTCGATTTTCGTCCTTTTCGCAGACGATGATGCGTTTAGGATTTTTCAGCATTACGCACAGGAGCGTGCAGATGCCCGTAGGGCCTGCGCCGATGATGAGAACGGTATCCTCCTCGGTGATCTCCGAGATCTTCGCCGCCCAATAGCCGGTAGCAAGCACGTCGCCCACCAGCATAGCTTGTCTGTCGGTGACGGTATCGGGAATCTTGTTGAGTCCCTGATCGGCGAAGGGTACGCGAACATACTCCGCCTGACCGCCGTCGATACGGCAGCCCAGCGCCCAACCGCCGTTTTCGTCGGTGCAGTTGTTGACGAAGCCACGCTTGCAGAAGAAGCACTCGCCGCAAAAGGTTTCCACGTTCACCGTGACTCTGTCGCCCGGCTTTACGTGCGTGACCGCCGAGCCGATCTCTTCCACGATGCCCACCATCTCGTGACCGACGGTGACACCCTCCACCGCTCTCGGCACGCTGCCGTGCTTGATGTGAAGGTCGCTGGAGCAGATGCTGGCAAGCGTGACCTTGACGACGGCATCCCTCTCGTGCTGAACGGTCGGTTTGGGCTTTTCAATCAATTCAAATTTTCCTTTGGATGTGTATGTATAGGTCAGCATTTTACTTCCTCCAACGCTCTCTCATCATCAGCATCACGTGACCGGTGTGAATCTCAACCAATTGCCTGCGTTTTGTTTTATTATACTATATTCCTGCCTGTTTTTCAAGTAGGATCGGATGATCCTATCGAAAATCGTGCGCTCCGATTTTCAAACCTCCAACAATTCCCTCTTATATCTCCCCTCTTACCGCTCATACTATCCACAGAGCAACCGACGAGCGGTGGCTCTGGAGCAACCGACGAGCGATGGCTCTGGAGTCATCGAAGGTGATGCCGTCAGCGACATTGCCTCGGTAGCTCGGGATGTATAAGACTGAACATGACAAAATCAAAGTGAACCACTTAAAGAACAGGAGATTATAAATCATGGAATCTAATAACAGAATCGTAGTTCCCGGCGCAGAGAACGCTATGGAACAGTTCAAGCAGCAGGCTGCAAGCGAAGTCGGCGTTACCCTCAACAAGGGCTACAACGGCGATCTCACCTCCCGTCAGGCAGGCTCCATCGGCGGTCAGATGGTTAAGAAAATGATCGAGAAGTACGAGAACGACCTGAAGTCTCAGGGCTAACGCAAGCTTCCAAAAAGACGCGGCTGACGCCGCGTCTTTTTAGTATGTGTAACAAAGTCTCCTTTATGCTACGTGTTCGTCCAGGATGCTTCTCAGTGCCGCCATGGAGCTGCTGTGTGAACGGGCGATCTTGGTATTCTGCCCTTTTGCTTCGCTCAGCACGCAACGAACCATCTTGTGGGACACCGTGTTGGTGAACAGCACCAACAGATCCGGTGTTCCGATATTTTTCAGCCCCGATACCATTTTCGGATAGACCTTCGCTTTGCATTTATATTCACTGCAAAGATCCTTGTATTGGCGGATCATACATTCGTTGCCGCCTACGATTACTACGCTCACGGTTTCACTCCCTTTTTTGAGTTAGCGCACGCTAACTACTCGTTTGAATTATAGGTCTTCCCAATTTATGAGAAGACCCGATTAGTTTACGATTCGGTCAAGGTATATCCCGCTTTCTCGAGGCGGGTGCGGATCAACTCATCCTCCACTGATTCCGCGTAAAAGACGGTCAACTCGCCCTTTTTCAAATTCACTTTGCCGCTGACGCCGTGAATATCGCCCACCACTTCCTCCACGCGGGCAGCGCACCGCTCGCAGTGCATCCCGCCGATCCGAAAGGTCTTTTGGGCAATGATCTTGCCCAGCTTTTTCCGACGGGGCTTGTACCCGCCGCCACCACAGCAAGCGCTTTTTCCTTGAAAATGCTTCACCGTGGAGAAGATGCCGATGGCGATCAATCCGATTACGATCCCGGCGATGATATAGTTTTGCATCATTTCACCTCGACTTTCCGGTTGTGCCGATATTTTAGCGAAGGGGATGCGTACGGCAAGTGCGCATCCCCTTGACACGGTTATTCAGATTGATCCGATCTTCCCTGCGAAGCGTCTGCGGGAGGCGCGGCGTGATTGCCGCCGGAGCAGCCACCGTTCTTTTTTCGCATCGCGCACTCTTTTGCGTAGGGGCAGCCCACGCAGGTCTCGCCACGCTTCTTGGAGCGTACGATATAAGTGATGGCTGCACCGACGAGCACTACGAGGATTACCGAAACGATAATATCTATCAGCATTGACATCACTCCTTCCAAATCAGATCAGAGGCGGCAAGCAGATTACTTGCCTGCAAATTCCTTTTTCGCCTTCAGATTGGAGCGGAAGCCCAGGAATACTACCACCGCGATAATGGCGATCACGGCGATCAGCCCGGGGAAGAAGCCCGTGCCCAGCGCGGATTCGGTGATCAGCGTGCCGATCTGGTATACGAAGAAGGACAATACGTATGCAATGGCAAACTGGAGTCCGATGCCTGCAAACAGCCACTTTTTGCTCTTGATCTCGGAGTTCATAGCGCCGATGGCTGCAAAGCAAGGAGGCGTGAACAGGTTGAACATCAGATAAGCCAGACCTGCAGCGGCGGTAATACCGAGAACTGCCTCGCCGTTTCCGCTCTGCAGAAGCTCAAAGTCCTCGTTGACTGCCAGAGCCGCAAATACCGCGCCCAGCGTGCCGACCACCTCTTCTTTGGCAATAAAGCCGGTGATCGCTGCAGCGGCGAGCTGCCACATACCAAATCCCAGCGGGATCAGCAGGAATGCGAAGGGAGACGCAACGGAGTGCAGAATGGAATCGGTAGGATCTTCTACCATCTGCAAGCTCCAAGAGAAGTTCAGCATGATGGTAACGACCGCGTTACAAAGCAGAATGATGGTACCCGCTTTGACGATATACGCCCAGCCGCGGGCGCACATGGATTTGAACGCACCCCAGAAGGAGGGGACTTTGTATTCCGGCATCTCGATGATGAAGAAGGACTTTCTGTACTTATAGCCGGAGATCCACTTGATCAGCAGAGCGCCGAAGAAGATCAGGAGGATACCCAGGAAGTACATCAAAGGAGAAACCCAAGAAGAATCGGGGAAGAACAGTCCTGCAAAAAGGGCGATCACGGGGATCTTCGCGCCGCAGGGCATGAAGGGAGTCAGCATAGCGGTAGCTCTGCGCTCGCGCTCGTTGCGGATGGTACGGCAAGCCATGATGCCGGGAATAGCACAGCCGGTGCCGATGACGAAGGGGATGACCGATTTACCGGACAGACCGACCTTTTTGAAAATGGGATCCAGGATCACTGCCACGCGGGACATATAGCCGCAATCCTCCAAGAGTGCCAGCAGAAAATACATCACCATGACCAGCGGCAGGAAGCCGATGACCGCGCCTACGCCGCCGATGATACCGTCCACGACGACTGCCTGCAGGAAAGGATGAGCGTTCACCATCAATCCGCCGACCCATTCACCGAACATTTCGATAAGGGTGACCAGACCGGGAATCGCAACTCCGCCTACTTCTACGCCCTCAGCGATCCAAGCGCCCAGCCAATTCTGAGATATCTCAAACACCAGGAACATCACCACCGCAAAAATCGGGATGCCCAACCACTTGTTGGTCAACACCGCGTCGATCTTATCGCCGAAGTTCTTGTCTTTGGTAAGTACTTTGCGGGACTCCACGTCCTTCACGATCTTGTTGACAAAGGCAAATCGCTTGCGATCAGCCGCTTCTACAGCCGCTTTATCGGTCAGATCGATCACTTCCTGCTGGTAGGGCGCCTTCTGCACAATATTTGCCCGCGCTACGGCGGCTTCCACTACTGCCTTCAGACCGTCCGCAGAGGTGGAAACGGTGTTGACCACGGGACAGCCCAGCTTTTGGCTCAGCGCCTCGGAATCGATCAACGTCTCCTTCTTATCATTGATGTCGCTCTTGTTCAGTGCGATGACCATGGGGATTCCCAACTCCAGAAGCTGAGTGGTGAAGAACAGGCTTCGGCTCAGATTGGTAGCATCCACGATGTTGATGATTACGTCGGGATTTTCCTTCTTTACGTAGGAGCTAGTGATGCTCTCCTCACCGGTGAAGGGAGACATGGAGTACGCACCGGGCAGGTCAACTGCGATCAGTTGCATCTCACCTGCGTAGTACGATTTTTTAATGGGGTGTTCTTTCTTGTCTACGGTAACACCCGCCCAGTTGCCGACCTTTTCATTTCTGCCGGTCAAAGCGTTGTACATCGTAGTCTTACCGGAGTTAGGGTTACCGGTCAGAGCGATTCTCATAGGGATTCCTCCTCAAATGTAGTAACTTTATCATTTATTCTTTCGAAATAATGAACTTAAAAACCATAAGTTAGTTCAAACTAACTATTTCGGAAATAAAAAACAGTCGCACGGCTGTTTTTTATTCAGATCAGGATCGCTTCGGCGAGCTGATTGTCAATGTTGTAGCGAGCATCCTTAATGGAAACCACGCAACCGCCTTTCAGATGGGACACTACGGTGATGGTCTCGCCGCTGTAACAGCCCAGCGAAAACAGAAAGGCATTGAGTTCTTCGTCGTCGGTATCGATCTTGCGGATCACGTACTCCTGTCCCGCAATTGCTTCTTTCAGCGTCATTTTCGCACCGCCCTTTCTATTTCTCGTGCAGACCGACTCTACGGAATTAGCGCAGGCTAACCGCAAAGCCTGAAATTTGGTTAGTACTCACTAACCTCTCTTATTATAGCCGCTCATGTCACGTTTGTCAAGCCCTTTTGAAAAATTTTTCCGATTTTTTTGCCGAAGTTTCTCTATATAAATTCAAACGGCGTCGTGGTTTAGCCGAAACGAGGCAGGGCATCCGGGATTCTGCCGAATGGACGCGATTTCTCACCGAAGAGACCGCTTTTGTGCAAAAGCGATCCGAAAACGCTTGCAATTCGGCGCAAACTGTGCTATAATATAAGATAACTATCCATTTGGGAGGAATTATGGAAAAATCCCTTCAGATCATATCCGAAAAATCGCTGACCGCGGCAGAGCAGACGGCGGGTGCGCCCGTCCTTCTGCAGACCCTGCGGGTGGCTTACGATTACGCCTACAATCGAGAGGTGCTGTTCATCGGTGCCGTCAACCAAAGCGGCAACACCCTGCGCTCCCTCTATTTTGACCTTGTCTGTACCGACGATGCAGGCGATCTTTTAGGCACCGCAAACGGCGCCTGCATCCGTTCGCTGTCGGCAGAACCGGGTGACACCTTCGGCGAGGACATCCCCGTGGTGATCCCCTGCGCCGGTACCTGCAACGTAACGCTGACGCTGAAAAAAGCAGTCTTTGCCGACGGCACGGTCTGGCGGGAAGGCGATGCGCCCGTAGCGGTCGCCGCACCTTCTGCCGAAGTTCCCGCGTCCACGGCAGAGGTGGATTCCGATCAGCCTTCCGAGGTTGCGCCCGTGGATCTCGCTCCCGTCGAGCCCGCCCCCGAACCTACCCCTGTGCCCGTAGCGGAGCCTGATCCCGAGCCGACACCCGTGGTGATCCCTGACGAGTGGCTGAATCCCCCCGCTACGGCAGAGGGCTACCGCGCCGCCGCTGAGGGACTTGCATCCTTAGGCAATGCGGGCAAGCCTTATCTGATCAAAAAGTTTACTGCTCTTGCGGACAAGCTGGAGGCAGAAGCCGCAGAGGCCGCCCGCCGTATCGCAGAGGCTGAGCTTGCCGCCAAGCGGGATGCCGATTATCAATCGCTCCTTGCCCGCAAGCCCGATTCTGCCGACGAGTGGGACGCGCTTGCCGCAGAGTGGTCGAAGCTGGGCGTCTACAAAGACGCCGTGCGCCGCGCCGACGAGGCGAGAAAAAAAGCGAAATCCATCCGCACCTCCGAAAAACGGCTTGCCGCCAAGCGCGCGGAGGAAGCCAAACAGGCGGCGCTCGCCAAAGCCGCCCGTCGCAAGCGGATCGCGAAGATCACCGCAACCGTCGGGGGAGCTGTTTTGGTCGTCGCGATGATATTCGTGCTGATCTTCGCCGTGATGATCCCCGCCAGCCGTCAGGAGGACTACGAGAGCGCCGAAGCATATTTGGAAAACGGCGAATACACCGCCGCCATCAAGGCTTTTGAAGCATTGGACGGCTATAAGGACAGCGCCGAACGCGCCAAAGCGATCCGCAAGGAGCTGACCGGTCGCGAGGACGGTATCTTCCTGTCCTCTGCCACTTATCCCTGCTACAGCATCGAAAACGGCGTCCTCTCTTACGATAGCAGCGTATATTATATTTCCGGCGAGACGCTGAACGTCCCCGATTATTTGGACGATCAAAAGGTCACCGCTATTTCCGACAGCTGTTTTGTGGGTCTGAAGAACGTGCACACCGTGATCCTGCCCCCTCGGTTACTTCCATCGGCAGCAGCGCCTTCGCCGAATGCGCTAAGCTGACCACCTTCCGAGGCGATAACCTGGTGTCGATCGGCTCCGAAGCCTTCCGCGGATGCACGGCGCTGACCGAGTTCGCCGTTCCCGCGAAGGTCACCTCCATCGGCAACAATGCCTTCCAAGGATGCACCGCTCTGAAGAAGGTTACCCTTCCCGCAGGCGTCCACGCGTTGGCTGACGGACTCTTCTTGAACTGCACTTCCCTGTCCGAGCTGAGCTTTGACGATCTGATCCTTTCGATCGGCGCCGAAACCTTCGCCTACTGTACTTCGCTCACTACGATGGAGATCCCTGCTACCGTGACCTCCATTGGCAACAATGCCTTTCTGTACTGCACCGGTCTGACCTCGCTGTCTATTCCCGACAGCGTCACTTCTATGGGAGACAAAGCGATTGCCGGCTGCACAGCGCTGACCGAGGTCAGTATCGGCAGTGGGCTTTCGCAGATCCCCACCCGCACCTTCGAGGGCTGTAAGGCTCTGCAGACCGTTCACCTACCCGCCGTTACCCGCATCGGCTACGCCGCCTTTTCGGGCTGTACCGCATTGTCGGATCTGTATTACGCCGGCTCTGCCGATGATTTTGCCGAGGTCGAGATCTTGACCGATAACGAACCCTTGACCTCTGCCTCGTTCCACAGCACCAATTAACGGATCATAGATCCGGACAGGAGGTATAGATGAAACGTCCCTCTGCGTCCCATTCCGCTCCCGGCACCGCCGGGCGTCTGATTGCCCTGCTGATTGCTTGGTTGCTCTGTCTTCCCCTGCTCCTCTCCTGCGGTGACAGCAGCACTGCCGTGCCTGTGACAGCGAATCCAACTCCGATCGTCACTACCGTCAGCGGCACGGTCACTTCTGCCGAGCTTACCGACGCGGTCATATCTACGGTTTCGATATCTACCACGAAGCGCACGCCCGTCAGCGAACCGTTGACCGAGCCGATCACAGACCCCGATACGCCTGTTATCGATTCGTCCGGGCTTACCGCTGAAGATCTCTCTCCCACCACCGATCCTCTGACCTCCGTCACCGAGCCGATCACCGAACCCACCACCGATCCTCTGCAGATCACCACCGAGCCCTCCGATCCGCCCCTGACTGCGCCCGAGACCGAAGCTCATTCTGCCGAGCAGTACGCTCAGCTATCCCGCAATGCCGCGTACGTTCTGTTGTACGATATGACCGATGGAAAGCTTCTCTATTCCACGGGCGACGGGCAGCAGATCTATCCAGCCTCTACCACCAAGCTACTCACGCTCCACTACGCGCTGACGCTGGTGGATGAATCCACGGTTTTCACCGTCGGAAGCGAGATCGACCTGGCTCCCTCTGACTCCTCCAAGGCGAAAATCCGCAAGGGCGAGCAATACACCTGTAAGGATATGATCGCCGCGCTTCTACTTCCATCCGGCAACGACGCCGCTTACACCCTCGCCGCCCATTGCGGCAGACTGCTGGCAGAGGATCAGACTCTGTCCGCAAAGGAAGCAGTCGCCCGCTTTATGGAGGGACTCAACGCCTACGCCGCCTCGCTGGGGCTTGACGGGACTCATTTCGTCACCCCCGACGGCTACCACGACGATGCCCACGTCACTACGATGGCGGATATCCTGCAGATCGCTTTGCTGGCAAGATCCCATCCGCTGTTGGCTGAGATCATGGCAATGGATCGCTATCAGGTCACTGATCTTGCCAACGGGCGCACGCAGACCTGGGAAAACTCCAATTTGCTCCTTTTGCAGAGCAGTAATTACTACTATCCTTATGCAACCGGAGCCAAAACCGGCTTCCACACTCCTGCAGGCGCTTGCCTGATCGCAACTGCAGAAAAGGATGGACGGGAGTTGATGGTGCTAATCTTCAAGTGCTCCAATAAGAACGCTCGATTCGTCGATGCTCAGAACTTCCTTGAGCTGGGATTTACGCTCCAAGGAGCCGCCTGAATCGAGAGCCGTAAATCAAAAAACTCCGACTTGCGTCGGAGTTTTTTGTTTAGTGAATCTTACTGCTTCACTTCGGTACCCATGCACATAACCTCGGTCAGTGCAGCGTAGGGAGTAGTTGCGCCGTCGGTCTCCACGGTGAAGCCCGAAAGCTTGATGGAGGTGGTCTTGACGCCGCCCAGATCGATCACCTGCTCCAGCGCGGAGTTGGTCAGATTGATCTGCTTGGTGGTGCCGTCAGAGAAGGTGACGGTACAGCCGGTGAAGTAGGAATCGTGGGGGAAGTCAGCGCGGATGACTACGATCAGCTCGTTGACGGTCACTTCTCTGCCGAAGTCGATGGTGAGGTAATCGGTTGCCTTCACGTTGGAGTTGGGGCCCCAGGACTGGTAAGGATACTCGCCGTGACCTTCGTTGGCGGTGAAGCCATCGATGGCACAACGGGCAGCCCAGTACAGGTTGTTATCGTTCACGTTGCTGGTAGAGGCGTGAGGATAGGAGCCCTTCGCGTCGGTCAGGTCGTAGGGATTCAGCGCCAGATTATGCTCCTCTGCCAGCTCTTCCGCTGTTGCCAGACGGGCAGTGATGGTGTTGTACTTATAATTGACACCGGAGGTAGGATCCATCGTATTGGGGAAGATCGAGCTGGTGTTGGGGAAGGTGTAGGTGAACGTACCGTCAGGGCAGTAGACGATGGCTTCGCCCACTCTGGAGTTGAGGCTCAGCGCCAGATACTTCTCGCCCTCGGGAAGGGTCACTACCAGCTTGTCGTTGGCAGAGTACTTCACGTCGGTGTAGAGGATGACCATGCCCTCACCGGTAGCGGTGTAAACTTCCTTCTTAGCGGTGGTGTACTCAACCTTAATCTCACCGGTGCCGGCGGTTGCGCCTGCACGGGCAAGCTTAGCATACTCGTCCAGCTTGTCGTAGAGTTCACGCTTGTTCAGCTCTTCCTCGTACTCACGGACGTCGTTGCCATCCCAAGCGTCACGGACGTAATAACTGCCGTAGCAAGGGATACACAGGTCGATCCAGCAAGCGATCGCCCGAATCTCCTCGTCGGTCAGATTGCCGTGACCGTTGCGGAGCTTCTGGATCAGTCTGGACTTGGATGCACCGTATTTGGCGGGCTGCAGGATCTCACTCTTACTCATAGAGGAGATAAAGTTGACATAGTAGCTGCCGTCGGAGACCCACTGCTTATTGCCGTCGGTCTTGGAGCCGGTCAGCACCAAGTAGCTGAGCGGGAAGTACTTACGCATACGCTGACCGATGACGGGAGTGCCTTCCAGCGAGAACTGCGCCGAAGTGGTGCCGGAGCCGGCAGACAGACTGGTCTGTGCGTAGAGCGAAGCGTCCAGCTCGTAGCCGCCCTCGTGCTGATGCACGCTGACCGCCAGCACGTTGGTGCCTTCCACCAAATACTTCGCCGCGTTGTCAAGCGCGATCGTTTCGTAACTGTCCTTCCAGCCGCCATCCGAAAGGATGAGGTTACCGTTCAGATAGAACTTCACGTCGTCGTCGTAGAAGGTGTTCAGATAGAGGGTTGCGTTCTTCAGCGAGGACAGATCGGTTACCGTAAAGGTCTTGATCGCCCACAGATAGTTCTTGCCGTTCTTACCCCAGCCGGATGCGCCGTTGCCGTTGGCACGGTCGCCGAGAGGTGCGGAAGCCGTCAGCCAGCCGGTGGTGCTGTAGCCGACCTTCGTCCAATCAGTGCCGGTGATCTCTTCGGTGGAAGAAACCTTCACCTTCCAGTTGGTCTTGCCCTCGACGAGCATCGTGGTAGCACCCAGATTGGTGCCTGCCAGCAGCTCCAGGTCAAAGAACTGACCTGCGGAGCCTGCGGTGACCTTGACCGCGATGGTGTTTTCGCCTACCTTGCAAGCCTTGCGCGCGGTGTCGCTCAGCTCGATGGTGGTGTAATCGGCAACTGCTGTGTTGCCGGTATAGACCTTAGTGCCGTTGATGTAGATCTCGATCTTGTTGTTGTACGCCACGTTCATCGCGATCGTGCACTTTTCCAGATCGTACTGGGTCAGCGTGACGGTCTTGCGCAGCCAAATGCTGTCGGAGGACTTCCAAACGGTATTGATCTTACCGGGTTCAGTACCGATCTTACCGAAGGGAGCGTTAGCAACGTCCCATCCGGAGCTGTCGTAGGAAGCCGAAGTCCAGGATCCGGAAGGAGCCGTAGTGGTGTAGCTCCAATCATCTCGCTGGGAGATGACGGTATCTGCGGCAGTCAGATCGACGGTGTTCATTGCCGACGCGTTGACCTTAGTGTAAGAAACAGCGGAGTCGGAGTGGCAGGAGATGCAGTTTGCATCCAAAATGGGCTGGACTACGTCCAAATAGTCAAAGCCCTGTACGGTAGAGGCGTCGTAAGCGTCCTGATCCTCATAGGATTCCACCGCTTCCATCCACAGATCGGGACGGATCTCCTGTACGCCTACCTTCATCGCCTCGGTGATCCCCGCCTGAACGGAGGGCGCCACGTTCTTGTCCAGGTGACAGCCTACGCAGGAGAAGTATTCGCCGGGCTGGAGCGTGGACCAGCTTCGCATGGTCTGGATCATATCGCCGTTTTCATCCAAAAGCTGGAAGTATAGCGGCGTTTCTGACGGTGCGGTAAACATCGCCGAGCCGTCCGAGTAGACGTCTACGATACCCAGCACCTTCTTGACGTCCCAGGAGCCGTTACCGGTGGCGATAGGTGAATAGGGGTCGGAGGTACCGGTACCTCTGCCGATGGTCGCGCCGATGGCGGAGGAGCGGAACTCCAGTGCAACTACGCGCAGGTACTTGACCGTACCGACTTCTACGCCTTCCATGGACTCGCCTTCGTAGACGTTACCGACGTAGTAGGTGCCGTAGTCGTTATTGTAGTTGACAAGGCTTGCACGGTTGAACTGAGGATTGTTCTTGACCAAAGCAACCTGGCTTGCGGGGAAGGTTTCGCTACCCTCCACGATGACCTGACTCTTGTTTCTTCCGTAGATCAGCTCGATATTGTAGGGAGTATTAACACCCGAGTAGCTGTCGCAGGAGGAGACCAGGAAGGTATCGTCGCTCAGCGCGATGGGATATTTGAAGACCTTTCCCTCTTGGTAATATCTGTTGTCGTTATCCTGCAGGTTCTGCAACGAGTTGGTTGCGCTGTCGGTCCAAACGTACTTCAGAGCGGCAGTAGTATTTCTGCCTGCGGTGGTATCCACGACGACCAGCTTACCCGACTGATAGATATGGTGACCGGTAACGATAGAAACGTACTTGCCGGGCTCACCGGGAATCTCACGGGTGTGAAGCAGAGTGGTGGGGTTGGAGGAGTTGTTACCGAACACCTCGGTCTGCAGAGTACCGTCCTGGAACATCTGGAACAGCGCCTGAACGTACATCTGAGAACGGTCGTTGTAGTCCCAACGGGTGTAGAGAATACGGCCGTCAGAGGTGGTGGTGGGATAGGTGGTGTGCACCTGATCGTAGCCGAGACGGGTGATATTGCTGCCATCGGCATTACAGGTGTACAGGTTGGATACGTCGGTATGCCAGCAGTCAACCGTCTGGATGTCTCGGGTGGAGCTGAAGACGATATTGCCGTTAGCAGTGTAAACGGGCTCGATGTCGGCTACACCGGAGCCAAAGGTCAGCTGCTTCTTCTCCTTGGTTGCGAAGGTGTACTCGTACAGATGATAGTCATCCTGTGCGTTCTGCTTCCAGGAGAAGACCATTTTGGTGCCGTCCTCGGAGATGCAGGGATCGCGGAGCACGCCGCCGGTGGAGTTGATCAGACGCTTCTCGGTCTTTTTGACCGTATCGCCCTCGCGGGTCAGAGTGACCAGCGTGATCTTGGAGCCGGGATTCCAGTTGGATTCAATCCCCGAATCTCCGCCCCACTGTCTGCCGTCGTTGAGGTGATCGGAGACCGCTTCGGTGTAGGCGTAGTGAGAACCGCCCAGCTGTTTATGGTACACGACCACGAAGCTGGATGCTTGTTCCATCAGCTCACCAAGCTCGTCGGTATATTCCAACGTCTCATACTCGGTTGCCGCAGCGGCAGGCATTCCTACGCAAAGAAGCGTAACGGTTGCCAGCAGGGTCGCCAGCGCGACCAGAATGGATCTGATAATGGTTTTCTTTTTCATTGTTCCGGTCACCGCCTTTTAATACAGAATAATTTTCAGATCGGTTGCCAATGCAGTTCCGTCAGCACTCTTGAAGCTGACCACGTAATAAGCACCGGTAGCAAGATCTGCGGGAACGGTAATATCCACGTCGAACGTGGTATAAGTGCCGTACGCAAGATCCTTGATCTCCTTGGATTCGGTATCCAGCTGCTTGCCGTCCTTGTCGTAGAGCGTCAGGGTCACCGTAGCGTCGGGAGCGTCGGCTGCCTGCTTGATGACGCTGAGGCTTACAAGATTCTGACCTGCCTTCAGCTTGTTGTAGGAGCCGTCGGCGTTCTTGATCTGGATCGCACCGTATTGCTCGCCCTCAGCACCGATGGAGAGGACGAAGTTGGCAAGATCCTCTGCCTGCTGGTCGGTAATGGTCTTACCCATCTTTGCAACATTAGTCTTTACATACTCTACCATATCGGTGTGACTACCCAAATAGCCCCAAGGATAAGTTCTCCAAATCTCCAACAGAGTGGAAGTATCCATATCCCGATCTTCCCATGAGGGATCGGTGTCAATATCAATCGAGGTGTGAGTCTGCATATCGGTATACAGAGGGGCTGGATGGCAGGTCACGCAACCGAACTCTTCAAAGAGAGCCTTACCGCGGGTGGCGGACTCGGTCAGCGTGCCGTCGTCGTTCAGATAAGGCGACTGTTCGGGTGCAAGAGCAGTCAGATAAGCGATAATACTCTCCGAGATCTCGGCATTGTCTGCATTAAAGAGAGGTGTACCGGCAACGCTACCGCTGACAGCGTGTTCGCCGTTAGACTCCAGTCCGGTAGCCAGACAGGGAGGGGTCCGCATAGTATACAGCATACTCTTGGTCTGCTTCATAGTACCCATGCCGTCACCGAGTTCGTCCCAGTTAAAGCTACCCGATCTGGCATCGGGGTGACAGGACGCACAGGACTGCCAGCCTTGATAGCAGATAGTGGAATCATTCCACAGCGTTTCGCCCAGTCGGATCGCATCTGCTTCGGGCTGTGCACCGGGTGCAAAGGTAGCACTGATCTTCGGAGTAGAGCCGGACACATTTACTGCAACGATATCACCGCTGAAGTACTGTGCGCAATATACGGTGTTACCCGAGATCGCGATGGAGCGGGCACCCTCGCCGCCCAAATCCAGACGGGTCTTGCAGGTCGAGGCAAAAGGAATATAGTCAACGATGTCTTCCAGAGAATCCACCTTACCGGTGCTGGTGCCAACACGGGAAACCAACTTGTCAAGATTGCTCAGGTCTACCTTCATCAGCTCGCTGGAGCCGGAGATGGCAACGTACAGAGCGCTGCCCTTGTCGTTGATGGCAAGTCCCCAAGGATTAGCTGCGCCCCACTCAACGTCATCCAGCAAAAATGCGTAAGAGACCTTGTTGGATGCTACGTCGATCACCGAAACAGCATTGGTGTTTACCCAACCGGCATCCAACTGAGTGGTAGGATAAGTATAGCGGGCAACCAGATGAGAAACATAAAGCGTCTTGCCATCGGGAGAAGCTACGATATCCTTCACGTTGCCGGCACCGTTGCAGAGAACGATGGGATCGGCAGCTTCGTTAGTCTTGGTATTGATAACGGATACTTGCGCGCTGACGGAATCCGCGGAAGCGGCATCATCGGGCAGATGGCAAGCCACGTACAGCTTGTCGCCCACCAGAGTCAGAGCCATAGGCTCGCGGCTGACCTCGATCTCCTTGGTCTCGGTCATGGTAGTCAGATCAACCACGGACACGGTGCAGGAGAACCGGTTGGCAACGTACGCGGTATTGCCCTTGACGACGACGTCGTTGGGCGTGTGACCCACGACAACGCTTCCCTCCTCCTTCAGATCGGAAGAAAGAACGACCAGCTCGCCGCCCAGCTTGCCCATGCCGGCATAGATTTTGTCGCCGGATACGGTAAGACTGTTGACGGGAGAATCGGTTTCGTAAACCGATTGCAGAGCATAATCCGCAGCGGAATACTGATAGATCGCTTCGTCTGTCGTACCACCCACATAGATCCATTTTCCGTCTTCGGAAACAGCAATGGACGAGGGGGAGAAATACGGTCCGCCGACCACGGTTACGGGATTGTTCGGATCATTGACCGTGCTGGCAGTGGTGGTGGTCGCAGTGCCGCTATCTTTTTTACCGCAGGCAATGAGACCCGCAAGCAATACGCCGAGACCCAGCGTCAGGATACCACCCGTAACCAACGCGCGTCTGAGCGACAGCTTGCCACTTGTTTGCTTCATAATGATTACCTCCTTATGATTTCCACGTTGTTTTGCCATAATTTTAAAAAAGGCAACACTATGGACTTTAAGATATTATAACATAATCCGAGATTTTTGTAAATTGGCATTTTGACCTATTTTTCCAAAAGAAATCGTGCAATCTGCACAAAGGGTTATTCGCTCCGTAAACGAGCCGATTCGGAGCCCCGACAAAACAACTCCCCCTCTTGGAAAGAGGGGGAGAAAAAATGCAGAACGCACACTGAGGATCATCAAACCTCGTCCCAGATGCGCTTCATATTGGCAAAAGACACGCGGGTGCCGTATTCGCACTCCTCCATGCCTTCGTATTCCAGATAGATATATCCGTCAAAACCGCTCCGCTTGATGGTGCGGGTCACGTCCCAGATATCAATATCTCCCTGCGCCAGGATAGAGCCACGCAGGTAGGAGCCCCCCATCGAGCGGAACCAGCTGTTCTCGCAGTCGAACTGCGCGCTGTCACCGGGGTTTCTGTGTTCGGGACGGATATAGAAATCCTTCATATGGACGGTCTTGGCAAAGGGGATCATCTTCTTGACGGCAATTTCGGGGATGTCGTCCACGCAGGTATAGTTGCCCACGTCCAACTGATGACCGAAGTTGTCCCGATCCACCATCTTCATGATCTGACGCACCCGATCGGCGCCGTTGGCGTGGAAGCCGTGATTTTCCATCAGGATGGTCATCCCGTACTGCTTCGCGTAATCGCAGAGGATCTGATAAGCCTTCACGATGGCGGGAACCTCCTTTTGGAAGTTCTCGATGGTGTTTTCCGTGATGGGACGGCGGAACGCCGCACTGTCCATACGGAAGGTGGGAATGGACAGCTTTGCCGCCGCGTCGATGTGCCGCTTGGCGCGGGCAATTTCGGCGTCGAACTCCTCGTCGGAGATCAGCAAGAAGTTGCCGTTGAGCGAGTAATTAGTGATCGGCACGCCGCGACGGGCAACCGCTTCCTTGAACTGATCGATCAGCTCGGGATGTTCAGCGATGTTAAAGCCGAAGGGCACCAGCTCAACGCCCTCAGCCCCCCAATCGCAAAGCTTTTCGTAGGCTTCGATCGCCGTGATTTCCCCGCTGCAGATCTTGCGGGAGATGCAATAAATAGAAATTCCGAATTTAGGCATAACAATACTTCCTTCAATTAAATATAAATGTGGGGCTTTGCCCCACGCCCCATCCGCTTTTTGTAAAAAGCGGAGCAAAAACTTCTTTGGAGCCGACGAAATACTTCGTCGGCACGTGTTTATAATAGCATTCCCCTGCCGCCAAGTATTTGCGGCATTTTATAAAAGTTTTTTGGGTTTTAGGGAACTTTTTTCAAAAAGTCCCCTAAATGCAGGGCTCTGCCCTACACCCGGTCGCTTTCTTGAGAAGAAATGTAATTCGGCTTTGCCGAATTACGAGGAGTTTGCCTTTGGCAAACTCTGAGCGGGGCAAAGAACTTCTGAAAGCACGGCAATTGCTTGCCGTGCGGAGGCAACCCTTTTCCCACGCCGCAAGTATTTGCGGCG
>JAFTOC010000063.1 GCA_017451585.1 Clostridia bacterium | reverse complement strand
TTCCGATCTCATCCGACAGACGGATCGCTTCTTCTTTGAATTCTTTACTGTAAGTTGCCATTCTTTTTCCCTTCTTTCTGTTTCTTCATTATACCAGATTTTGGGGTATTTGTCGACTCTATTTACAGTATAACATTCCACTGCGACGGATGAGGTGTATCGCCCAAACGATTCGCACCGATTCTATCTCTGTGCGAACCGTTCGGACGGGACGCCGAGGGCGTCGTCCCCTACAAAGACGGTGCAGGTTCCCTTACTTCTTCCCGAACAGCTTCCCGAAGAAGGACTTCTTCTCCTTCTTGACTTCCTTCTCGGGTGCGACGTTCTCGATCAGCTCTTCCTCAAGCTGGGCGGCTTCTTCCTCCGCCTCGGCACGGTCATCTGCGACTTCAGGCTCAACGGTGAGAGTACCGCCGAAGATGGAATCGCACTCCTCGACCGCCTCTTCCTCGGGCTCCTCGTCGGCAAGACGCCCCCGCTGACGGTAGAGCGTAATTACGCTTCGCATGACGTAGGGATTGTCCACCAGCTCAACGGTCACCTCGCCGTCCTCATCCACCACGAAGTCGAAAATCACCTGATCGTCGCTCTCCTCGCCGTTCTCGTCAATGGGCTGCAACAGAGCAAAATTGTGATCCACCATCTCGTCCTCGTATTCCTCGGAGGGGGTGGTCACGGGGATCAGCGCCATCTGAGAAAAACGGGCGATCTCGCCGCGGTCGTTCTCCAGCTCGATGGGCGCGTCGTTGTTGGGATCGCTCAGCTGCTCCAGTATCTTCTTCAAATCGCTTCTCATAGTCAAATTCTCCTTTAATCTATACGATTATGTGCATTTTTGCAAAAATATATCCTTAATTTAACCAACCTCGTGCCGATAAGGAACCGACTCCGCCGTACCGGGTCTGGTGACGGCGATCGCCGCCGCCCGCGCGGCTAGGGAAAGCGCGTCCGCAGGGGACGCTCCCTCCGCCCGTGCGGCAAGGAAGTAGCCCGTAAAGGTGTCGCCTGCGGCGGTGGTGTCCACCGCGTCCACGGGGCAGGCGGGACAGTACGTCCGCTCGCCGTCTGCCTGCCAAAAGGCACCGTCGGCGCCCAGCGTCAGGACGATCTCGGCGCGGGGATAGCGCTCCGCCAGAGCGTTCAGCATCGCCGACGGCTCCCGCTCGCCCGTCAGGGCAAAGCCCTCGGTCTCGTTGAACAGGAAGCAGTCCACCGCCGACAGATCGGCGGCAAGCAGAGCTTCGGTAATGGGCGAGGGATTCAGGATCACCCGCATCCCTCGCTCCTTGGCAAGGGTGAGGAGAGTGGACAGCCCCGCCACCTCGTTTTGCAGGAGCAACCAATCGCCTTCCCCGAAGCAGGAAAGCACCGACCGCATATAGCCCTCGGGAATCGCTCCGTTGGCGCCCGCGCAGACTAAGATACAGTTCTGCCCGTCGGGGGCGACCTGGATGACGGCGTGTCCCGTAGGCTCGTCGGTGACCACAAGGTGGGTGACGTCCACGCCCTCGGCGGACAGGAGCGCGGCAAGATGCCGTCCGTCCTCTCCGATTCCGCCCGCGTGGCAGACGGGCGCACCCGCTCTCGCCAGCGCCACCGACTGATTCAGTCCCTTCCCTCCCGGGTTCTTTTGATAGGATCGCACCGACACCGTCTCGCCGGGCGCCGCGAAGTGCTCCACGGCGTACACGTGGTCGATATTCAGCGAGCCGAAATTCAGGATCTTCATCTCATTCCCCCAGCAGCTTGCCGAAGAGATCCTCCATCAGGCGGTCTCGGTGCACGTAGAAGACGTACGCCATGGGCGCGCCTTCCTCCTCCTCGTAGCGACCGTCGTAGCCCGGGCGGCGGCGGGGACGGACGTCCCAGGCAAGATAGCGGGGCGCGTCGGCAAGCCACGCCACGGCGGTCACGTCCCAGATGACCCGCGACCAGGGGCGGTCGTTTCCGGGGTAGCAGTCCAGCACGTTCTGCGCCAGATAATCTGCCAGCGGATTCTTGCCGATCAGGTGGTAGCGCAGCTCGGGCGCGGTGGTGGTGAACGCCGACACCACGCCCATACAGGGCAGCTGAACGTAGGGCACGCCGCTGTCGCAGATCACACGGGCGGCGGCAACGTCCTGCCACAGATTGAACTCGCGGGTGTCAGGCCAGGACAGCGCGTTTCCGCCCAGCCCAACCACCACGGTGCGCTCGGCAAGGGTGGGGTCGATGAGCATCGCCGACGCCACGTTGGTGATGGCGCCGATGGCGACCACGTACAGGGGATTTTCGGCAGAATAGTCCCGGGACAGCTCGATCAGCCGCTCCGCCGCGTCGGAGGGCACCGGCGTCCGCTCGTTGGGCAGGAAGGTGCGGCTGCCGCGATAGACGGCGGGGGCAAGCCCGTCCCTGCCGCAAAGGGTGAGCACCTTCAGAATCTCGTCGTAGCTCTTCTCCATCCCGTCCTCGGGGGAGGTGGAGCGCTCGTTGAGAAAGGGCGCGGCGAAGATGGCGCGGGGATTGATCCGATCGGGATTTTTCAAAAAGTAGGCGATGGCGAACTGATCGTCGATCTCGTTATAGGCGTCGGTGTCCAGCACGGCGTCCACTCTTCCCGTCGGGGGAGCGAGCAGTTTGGCGAGGGTCGCATGATCCATAAAGTCAGCCTCCTTGGATCGCGGCGAACGGGTCGCGGCAATCCGAACAAATTTTCTCTTCATTATAACATACATTTTCGAAAAAAGCAATAGCATCGTCTGATTTTTTTGTGAATTTCGGGAGATTTTCGCGTGGAGTACGTATCTCCCACCGCCCCACCTCTGTGCAGACCGTTTGAACGGGAGGAGCAAGCCCCTCCCCTACCGGGTACGCGCGGACAAACCGAGCCTTCCCCTTCAGGGGAAGGTGGCACGCCGAAGGCGTGACGGATGAGGTGTATCGAACGATTCCCACCAACCGTCACCTCTGTGCAAACCGTTCGGACGGGAGGAGCAAGCCCCTCCCCTACCGGGTTGGTGCGGACAATTTCTGCTAACCACGCCTTCCCCTTGAGGGGAAGGTGTCGCCGTAGGCGACAGATGAGGTGTATCGCCCAAACGCCTCCCACCGACCGTTACCTCTGTGCAGACCGCACGGACGGACGCGCACGGCAGTTGCGTAGCAACTGCGGCGCCCCTACAGGTGAAACCCATTCAGGCGGGCGATTCGTGAATCGCCCCTACGGGGTTGAGCACGTACGGGACGGACGCTCCGCTATTCCGTCGCTACGCTCCTTACGAGGGCGCTGTCCCCTACGGATACGGTGCGGATTCTCCGCGCCGTATCCCCGCGGGAGCGATTACGACGGCAATCCCTTTCTTTTCACAAACTTTTTTCGTAAAAGTGCCGATTCTGACTTGATTTTTTCGAAAAGGTGTGCTATACTGAATCGTATAGTTGAAATTTTTGGGGAGGATCGCCATATGGAGCAAAAAGTGGCACTGGTCACGGGCGCGTCAAGCGGAATCGGCAGAGCTATCGCCGTCCTGCTTGCCCGAAACGGCTACGCCGTAGCCCTCGGTTGCCGCAACGCAGGCGCCGCCGAAACGGTGGCTGCGCAGATCCGCCAAAGCGGCGGAACCGCCCTCGTCTGCCCCGCGGACGTCACCGACGCCGCCGCCGTGGAATCCATGGTCGCCGCCGCCCGTACGATGGGCAGGATCGAACTGCTGGTTCCCGCCGCAGGCATCGCTTATCAGAACCTCTTTCAATATACCGACGAGGACACCTACGATCGCATCATGGACACCAACGTCAAGGGAGCTTACCTTGCCGCCAAGGCGGTGCTCCCCGACATGATCGCGGCGGGGCGCGGCAGTATCGTCTTCCTCTCCTCCATGTGGGGCGAGGTGGGGGCATCCTGCGAGGCGGTCTACTCCGCCTCCAAGGCGGCACTGATCGGGCTTTGTAAGGCGCTTGCCAAAGAGGTGGGTCCCTCGGGCGTCCGGGTCAACTGCGTCTCCCCCGGCGTCATCCGCACGCCGATGACCGAGCCGCTGGGCGAGGACACCCTGTCCGCCCTTGCCGAGGAGACCCCGCTCTGCCGCATCGGCGCTCCCGAGGAGGTCGCAGACGCCGTTCTGTTTCTTGCAAGTGACGCCGCGTCCTTCATTACGGGGCAAATTTTGGGCGTCAGCGGCGGGCTGGTCGTATAATATCAGCAACATAACCAAATTTCAGCAGTCATTTTTGGTGAATACGCAGAAATTCGCAATTCCCTATTGCAATCTGCCGCATTATGTGCTATACTGTTTCCATCATTTTTTTTGGAGCGTCAGAAATGTATACTTCCCGTGCAATTCTGAATACGGTACTACTGAGCGGCATTATTCTACTGGTTCACCTGTAAAATAATACGCTTTGAAGTTCTGCCTGTACAGAGTTTTCACCTTTTGTATACATATTCTATAATATGATGCATTGATGCCCTCAGTCTTACGGAAGCTTTGAAGCCGTAGGACTTTTTGTTTTTCGTACCAAGCGCATCCCACCAAGGCAACGGTTGGTGAAAACCAATCGAAGCGGGCGGAGCAAGCCCCGCCCCTACCGGTGTGGGAGAATCCGCACCGTCTTTGTAGGGGAGGGCGCAGTTGCGAAGCAACTGCCGCGCGCTCCCGCCGTGCAATCTGCACCAAGGTGAAGGTCGTTTGAGCGGGACGCCAAGGACGTCGTCCCCTACAAAGACGGTGCGGACGGATTGCCATCCCCCGTAGGGGTGCGCATTGCGCGTCCGCATCGCACAATTATCACCGACCGTCATCTTGGTGCAGGTCGTTTTGACGGGCGGATATGGATGGCAGAAAGCGAAGCGTCTGCGGCGCCCCTGCGGCGCCCCTGCGGGGGTGGTGCGAACCATTCCCACCGAGGCGCACAACTCCGGTAGGGGAGGGGCTTGCTCCTCCCGTCCGAACAGTTGCACCAAGATAACAGGCACAATTCATCTATTATCATACAATCCAAATACATTTCACAGCGAAAGGAATCTACTATGATACTCAGCGGATCCCAGATCTTAATCGAAACCCTGCTGGAGCAGGGCACGGACACCGTCTTCGGTTATCCCGGAGGAACGGTGCTGAACATCTACGACGAGCTTTACAAGAGCTCCGATCGGATCAACCACATCATCTCGGCTCACGAGCAGGGCGCGGTTCACGCCGCCGACGGCTACGCAAGAGCCTCCGGCAAGGTGGGCGTGGTCATCGCCACCTCCGGCCCCGGTGCCACCAACCTGGTCACCGGCATCGCCACCGCTTACATCGATTCTGTTCCCATGGTCGCCATTACCGGCAACGTACCCAACTCGGTCATCGGTACCGACGGTTTCCAGGAGATCGATATCACCGGTATCACCCTGCCCATCACCAAGCACAATTACTTCGTTGCTTCCGTGGAAGCGCTGGCGGATACTATCCGTGCCGCGTTTAAGCTGGCCAAGTCCGGCCGCCCCGGCCCTGTGCTCATCGACGTGCCCAAGGATGTCCAGACAGCCATGTACGACTATGAGCCCCAGGCCGTTGTGGAGGCGGATGAAGCCAAGGCTGCCAAGGATATCCGCATTGAACAGGCCGCGGAGTGCATCAATGTCTCCCGCCGGCCCTATGTCTACTTTGGCGGCGGTGTGATTACCGCCGGTGCCCAGGAAGAGCTGCTGGCTCTGGCTGAGAAGATCGACGCACCCATGGGCTGCTCTATGATGGGTATCTCCGGTGTTCCTACCGCGCACCCCCGCTTCCTGGGAATGCAGGGTATGCACGGTCACTACGCCAGCTCCATGGCCATGCACCATGCCGACTGCATCATCGCGTTGGGTGCCCGGTTCAATGACCGGGTTACCGGCAACCGGGCAAAATTCGCTCTGGGGGCCAAGATCGTCCATATCGACATCGACGGTGCGGAACTGAACAAGACCGTCAACGCCGCCCACG
>JAFTOC010000062.1 GCA_017451585.1 Clostridia bacterium | reverse complement strand
TGGGCGACGCCGACGACGGACTCCTGATCGCAGACGGACAGGGGGTCGCGCTCCGTCGGCAAGGTCGCGCGCTGACCGCTCCCACCCCGGTCGGAGGGCTGTTTGCAAGCGGCAGATTCTCCGGACTTTTGCTGATGCGGGAGGGCGCATTGCTCCCTCTGCCCCGCACCGTCGGTCGCAGAGAAGCAGGCGCGTTGACCTTTGCCGACAACAGCGGCGTCTGCCGCGTCTGCCAAACCACGGGCGGGTGGAGTCTTACTTGGGAGCGCACCGACGCCGCCCCCGTTGATGCACGCTTCTCCTTTTGCCCCGCCGTCCCCCGCGCCCACCTGTCCGAAGAGATCTTTACCGATAGCGACGGTAATCGGGTGATCTGCCTGTGCATCAAATATTCCCCGACGCTGACGGTCGCCATTGGGGTAACGGGACTCACCGAGCCCTTCACCCATGCCGATCCCGCCCCCTATCCGCGGGGAAGCGGTCAGGCGGCGGCGATCTTTCGGATCGCTCCCAAGTCGGCGGTAGGCATGGTCGCAACTCCCTCTTGTCTGATCGGCGGGCGGCTTGTTCACAGCACCCTGCAGGTTCGGCTGACCGTTGCCGAAAGCCGCACCGCCGCCCTGTCGCTGCTACGGGAGCCTTCTCCCGCCGAGATCCGTCGGGTATGCCCGCTTCCTCTGCCCGTCCCCGACGGGAGCCTCGCCTCGCGAGTGCTGGAATGGCAGATCGGCAGACTGTTCGAAGGCGCGCCCATCCCCGCCGCCATGGCAATCGGCAGTGAAGGCAGTGACCGCGACCAGTTGGCTCGCTGTCTGACGGGCGGTGCAAGACTGCTTGCCGAAAAGGGCTTCCCTCTCTCGGACGAAGCGCCTCTGCCGCTGTCGGTGAGCCGCCGCGAGGGGGCGGAGGCGCTGGTCGCCCGTCTGCTGACCGCCACCCCCGTAGATGCCGAAACGCCGCTTCTTCCCGCCGAGGGGAGGATCACCTACCCCGACGGCTTCCCCCGCATCCTGCGCGGACGTGCCGAGCCTACTCCCGCACGCACCTACCGCAACGGCATCGCCGCGCTGACCGTCTCTCCCGAAGGGCTCCGCTACCGCCCCCATCGGAGCGCGCCCGAGCTGTGGCTGACCCTGCTTCTTTCGCAGGGAGAGCGCACGCTCCTCCTGCCTGATGCCGCAACGTCCGTCACCTATTCACCTTCCGAGGCGGCGTTCGAAGGGGAAGGCTTTACCCTGCGGGCAATGCTCCTCCCAAAACTTCCCCTGCTGGCGATCGGTCTGCAAGGTGAAGGAGACGCACGGCTCTGCTGTCCCACGCTCCCGCCGCCGTGTCGGCAGGAGGAAAACGAATCCCTGTACTCGCTCCCCGACGGACGGATGCTGCTGGTCAAACGCTTGGAGGGCGAGGGCGAAACGATCCTGCTGATCGGCAGCTTCCCCAGAGAGCGCGATCACCTTTACTATTGCATCCGCGAGACGGTCACACCGCACTCGCTCCCCCACATCGCACGGGACTACGATCGCCATCTGCGCACCGCCGCCTCCCTCTTGCAGATCGAAGGAGAGAACGCACCGCCCCTGCCCTCGGTTGCCGCGGCGGTACTGGCGTCCGACTCTCCCGCACGCGCGCTTCTGAACCCGCTGTGCGCCCCCGAGGAGGCGGTTGCCGATCTGATACGACTGGCAAAGTCACCGCCCACGCTACTCTTCCCGATGGCATTGGCGCTCTACGTGGCTGTGACCGACAACGCCGCCGTCGCCGATCTGCGGATTCCCGTGAACGGCGGGCGGGCAAGTCTGTATCTGCTTGCCGCCCGCTGTCTGGAGCGTGCCATGGAGGAGGACGCCGCCCATCCCCTCCTGCCGCCGATCGTAGCGTCCTTCGCCCGTCTTGCCCGGCAGCTGGGCGATCACACGGGGCAGGATTTGTACGGCAGCTTTGCGCCCACCGATACACCGCCCCCCGTCCGTCGGGACGCCCTACCCGAAGTCTCCCCCGAAACGGTGGAGCTGCTGACCGCCCTGTCTGCGGGTAGAGCGGGCGCGGCGGGCGCGCTGATCGACGCACTCCGAGGGCTCCCCGTCTCTCCCGCACCCATCGACGCGGCTCTGCTTTGGTGCGGACTGCTCTGGGGCGTGTTGGGATTCACCCCCTCCTCCTTCGGAGACGGCTTCACGCTGGCACCGCTTTCCGTAGAGCGGGAGATCACGCTCCTGCTTGCCTACAAGGGCGAGTGGCGGATTCGGCTGGCGCCCGGAGAGGCGCCCGTCTGCACCCGCGCCGACGAGCGCGCGGACGACCGCTTCGGGAGTGCGCAAAAAATCTTGCGGAACCGAAAGTTTTCTCTGCAAAACGGTTGCATTATTCACAAAAATGGTGTAAAATAGAAAGATACCAACGAAACTCCCTTGAAGGAGGGATCATTTGACAAGATCCGTATCCGCCTCCCTGCCCGAGGTCGTGCCTGCCGAAGTGCAGTTGACCCGACAGGTGCGGCTTTGCTATCTTCCTATGGAGCACTGCAAGGGAAACTACCTCTCCCTGCGCTTCCTGCTCCCACTGGGCGGGATGACCTCCACCTACGCTCTGCTCCCCTACGTGCTCTCGCGGGGCAGTACCGACTATCCCGACATCGACGCCATCGACCGCGCCGCCGACCTGCTCTACGGCGCCGAGATCTCCCCGATGGTCGGCTCCGAGGGCGAGTGGCAGGTCATCGGCTTTTCCGCCTCCTTTCTTGCCGACCGCATGGCGCCCGACGGTTGTCCGATACTGGAGGGCGTCCTGCATCTGCTCTCCTCCCTGCTCCTGTCACCCCGCACGGAGGGTGCCACGCTCCTTCCCGAATCCGTGGAGAGCGAGCGGGGCAAGCTCTGCGACCGTCTCCGCTCGCTGAAGGACAACCCCGACCTGTACGCCATCAAGCGCTCCGAGGAGCTGATGTGCGCAGGCGAGCCCTACGCCCGTTACGAGCGGGGCGAGGAGTCGGAGGTGGCGGCAGTCACCCCCGAAGCCCTCACCAAGGCTTGGCAAACTCTGCTTTCCACCGCTCCCCTCTGCATCACCTACGCCGGCGACTGCGCCCTTGAAAAGCTGATCCCGCTCCTGCGCTCCCGTTTCGGAGCGCTGACGGCCCCCCCCGCGCCGCTCCCCCCCACCGAGGTCATCCGACGGGCAAAGGGTGGACTTCGACGCTTTACCGAAAAGCTTCCCAACGGGCAATGCCAGCTCATCATCGGTCTGCGCTCGGGATCGGTGATCGGCGACGGGGATCACGCCGCCTTTTCCCTGCTCTACGCCATGCTCTCCTCGGCGCCCACCGCACGGCTGTTCACCAAGGTGCGGGAGGAACGCTCGCTCTGCTACAATTGCTCCGCCCTCAGCGACTCCCATAAGGGCATCCTGCTGATCACCTGCGGGCTCCGCCGCGAGCGTCTGCAGGAGGCGGAGGACGCCATCTTCGATCAGCTCCGCGCCCTTGCCGAGGGCGACTTCACCGACGAGGAGTTCGAATCCGCCAAACGCTGGCTGATGGGGCGCTATCCCATTCTGGAGGACAGCCCCATCGCCCTTGCGGGCTGGTATTTCAGCCGATCGCCGCTGGGAATCGCGGAGTCTCCCCGCATCGAGGCAGAGCGCATCCGGCGCGTAACCCGCACCGACGTGATGCGGGCGGCAGGACGGCTCTCGCCCGACGCGATCTACACCCTGCTGGATCGCTCCCGCAGTCGAAAGGAGGATGCGCGTGAAAACTGAGATCCACCCCCTCACCGACGAGCGGGCGGTGACCTTCACCCACGCTTCGGGGCTTGGGGTCTGCGTGCTGGAAAAGCCGCTCCATACTTACTACGCCCTGCTGGGCACCCACTTTGGTTCGATCCATCGGGACGTGAAGATCGACGGCGTTCGCTACGCCCTGCCCGACGGCACCGCTCATTTTTTGGAGCACAAGCTCTTCGATCTGCCCGACGGCAGCGACGTATTCACTAAATTCGCCGCCATTGGTGCCGACGCCAACGCCTTCACCACCTATCTGTCCACCGCCTGCCTCTTCGACTGCACCGAACGCTTCGAAGAAGCCCTGGAGATCCTGCTTCGCTTCGTCACCGCCTCCCATTTCACCAAGGAGACGGTCGCCAAGGAGCTTCCCATCATCGGCGAGGAGATCGCCGCAGACAGAGATTCTCCTGCCGAGGTGCTGTACAACGATGTCCTGAAGGCACTGTACAAGAATCATCCCGTGCGCCGACCCATCCTGGGCAGCCGATCGTCCATCGCAAAACTCACCCCCGAACTGCTGACCACCGTCCACCGTGCCTTCTACCATCCCGCACGGCTGACGCTCTGCGTGGCGGGGCAGACCACCGCCGAGGCGGTCGCACGCATCTGCGATCGGGTCTTCCCCGATCCGCTCCCGCCTCCGCCTGCGGTGGAGCTGCTCCCCGCACGGGAGCCTGCGGCGGTCTGCAAAGCCCGCACCGTCCGCAAGTGGAACGTGACACAGCCGACAGTCGCTTTCGGCATCAAGCTGCTCCCCGCCCCCGACGAGGACGTCCCCCGCACCGCCGCCGCGCTGGAGGTGCTGGGCTGTCTGCTCTTCGGTGAAAGCTCTGCCCTGTCCCACAGGCTCTATCGGGAGGGCACCGTCTCCGGCTCGCTCTCCTTCGAGGCGACCATGAACGACAGCTTCGGGCATCTGATCGTCTTTGCCAACACCGATCACCCGGAGGAGACCCTCGCCGCACTGAAGTCCGCGCTGAACGGCTTTGAAACGCCCTCCCCCGAGGACTTTCTCGCCTGCAGACGGATGGAGCTGGGCGATCTCTTCCGCTCGCTGGACTCCACCGAGGAGTTTGCCTCGGACTATTTTGCCCACCGTATGGAGGGCAGTAACCTATTCGCTTACGCCGACGCCCTGTCGGCGCTGACCACAGCGGATCTGACGGCACTTGCCGACCGTCTCAAAGATCCCACCCATATGGCGGAGGCACTGATCCTCCCCAAAACCTGAAAGGAGCACATCCATGGAAAAAATCCACAAGATCTCATTTCCCGGACTGGGCATCGGTGAATTTAACATCGATTCTCTCGCCCTGGATCTGAACGGGCTGACGGTCGCCTGGTACGGTATTATCATCGTCACCGGCATCTTCCTTGCCGTCCTTTACATCTATCTGCGCAGCAAGCGGAAAAAGCTGCTGATGGACGACCTGATCGACATCGCCTTCTGCACCGTCATCCCCGGCATCGTCGGCGCACGCCTCTACTACGTTTTCTTCGACTGGCTGAAAAATCCCGCCGAATACGACAGTCTGGAGGACGTAGTCGCCGTCTGGAACGGCGGACTTGCCATCTACGGTGGTATCATCTTCGGCGCGCTGGGCTGTCTGATGGCACTGCGCTGGAAGAAGATCCGCATCCCCGCCTTCTTCGACATCCTCGCTCCTGCCGTGCAGATGGCGCAGGCCATCGGCAGATGGGGCAACTTTACGAACGCCGAGGCGTTCGGCTCCGAGACCACCCTTCCCTGGCGTATGAAGCTGGAGTGCGTCGATCACAACTGCTCGCTGATCACCAACGGCATGGCGGTTCACCCCACCTTCCTGTACGAATCCCTGTGGAATCTGATCGGCTTCGTATTCCTGACCCTCTACTCCAAGAAAAAGAAGTTTGACGGCGAGATCTTCCTTCTGTACCTGGGCTGGTACGGTCTGGGACGGATGTTCATCGAGGGTCTGCGCACCGACTCCCTGTACATCGGCGGTCTGAGAGTATCTCAGTGGCTGGCGGCAGCCTGCTTGGCAGCGGCACTGATTCTGCTGGTGCGGGGCTACTTCGTGAAGAAGCTCCGCGGCGTTGCCGATTGCCTCTATCTGCCCGAGTCCAAGCGCTATGCGGAGGTCATGCAGGTGGCGGCTGACGGTGCCGTGATCCCCAACGTAGCCGCATTCGAGCAGGACGGCGATACCACCGATCAGTCCGACGGCGGCACCGAGGCTCCCTCCGACGAGAGCGACGCCGACCCTTCCGAAACTTCCGAAACCGATCCGTCTGACAAGGAGAATGAGTAATGGCAACTATCATTGACGGCAAGGCGATCTCCGCCGCCGAACGAAACAATATTAAGGAAGAGACCGCCGCGTTCGTGGCGCAAAACGGCTTCGCCCCCGGGCTTGCGGTGATCATCGTAGGCGAAAATCCTGCCTCGCAGGTCTACGTCCGCAACAAGCACAAGGCTTGCGGCGAGGTGGGCTTCCTCTCCCGGGTCTACGAGCTGCCCGAAGCCACCACTCAGGACCAGCTGAACGCGCTGATCGACGAGCTGAACGCCGACGACGCCATCCACGGCATCCTCTGCCAGCTTCCCCTGCCGAAGCACCTCTGCGAGAGCGAGGTCATCGCCCGCATCTCTCCGAAAAAGGACGTAGACGCCTTTCACGTCCAAAACGTAGGGCGCATCATGCTGGGCGACTACGACTTCCTCCCCTGCACTCCCGCAGGCGTAATGGTGCTCCTGCGCGAGACAGGCGTGGAGATCGCGGGCAAGGAGTGCGTGGTGCTGGGACGCAGTAACATCGTGGGCAAGCCCATGGCGATGCTCCTGCTCCAAGCCAACGGCACCGTGACGATCTGCCACTCCCGTACCCAAAACCTCGCAGAGGTCACCCGCCGCGCCGATATTTTGGTGGTCGCCATCGGTAAGGCGAAGTTCATCACCGGCGATATGGTGAAACCCGGCGCGGTGGTCATCGACGTGGGCATGGATCGGGACGAGAACGGCAAGCTCTGCGGCGACGTGGACTTTGCGTCGGTGGAGCCGATCGCATCCGCCATCACCCCCGTTCCCGGCGGCGTGGGGCCCATGACCATCACCATGCTGCTCCGCAACACGCTGACCGCCGCCCGTCGCGCCGCCTCCGACAGCAACTGAGCAAAACCGGACAACCAAAAAGCAAATCTGAACATAGTTTACCTAATCTCAAAAAAATCGCACCTGCACGAAAACGGGTGCGATTTTTTATTCTCAAAACCTTTGTGCAAATTCAACAATTTCGCGCCCCACATTTTGTACCTTTCTCTGATTATTTGCAACATTTTCAATCGCCCTTGACAAAATCGGTTACAAAATGTTAAAATATAGGTAACAATGTACAGGCAAAATTTTGACCTGTACGGATAATGATTTGGAGGTACATATGAAACGCTTAATCCCCTTATTGCTCGTAGCGGCTATGGTGCTCACCATGCTTCCCGCCCTCGCCGTTACCTCATCCGCCGCAAGCGCAGAGCCACGGCAGGGTCTGAACGCAACCTTCTGGCAATCGGTCGCAGAGGTTGAAGAAGGCGAGTCCGGTCACGCCGACGGTATCAGACGTCTGATGGGCTGGCACGGCAAAGGACAGTCCACCAGCTACGACACCAACGAATGGTTCGACGCTTCCATCGACCAGCTCGTTAAGACCTCCCACAAGTGGGAAACCGTCGGAGACGGCAAGCTGACCTTTGCAGACGGCTTCGATCGCACTTCTTATCAGGCGGCTACCCCTCAGACCGGTGACAACGAATATATGGTACAGTGGATCGGTACCATGAAGGCTACTACCGCCGGTACTTACACCTTCGTTGCCAACGCGCTGGACAACGGCGTTGCCATTTTCGTGGACGGCAAAAAGGCGTTCGAATGGTGGGGCCCCGACTCCTGGTTTGAGAACGAGTCCCTGCTGTCCAAGTACACCTTCACCGTCACCGAGGAGCAGGTCGGTAAGGATATTCCCTTCGAGATGTGGTTTCTGGAGCTGTTCGGCGACGAGCGACTGAAGATGTCCGTAACCATGGACGGCACCGCCGACGGACAGAAGTCTATGGAAGACGCCGGTCTTTCCTTCTCCCTCTCCGCTACCTATTATACTTATCTGCTGAAGGGTGATGAGTACGACGACATTACCCAGTACATGGTACAGGGCGACGGCAAGGATGCCGGCAACGCCGCCAACCATACCTTCTCTGAAGAACAGCTCACCAATATCAAGAGCGAAATGATCGCCGTCGGTACCGACGTCATCGACAATATGGAAAGTAATACCTTCTACGAGAAGACCGTATTCGAGCAGTTCGGTGCGCACTACGATTGCTTCATGATCGAGTACGACGGCTATCTGACCCCCACCGTGACCGGCACCTACACCTTCGGTACCCGAAAGGTCGATAACTGCTTCCTGCTGCAGCTGGAGATCGGCGGCACCTGGAAGACCGTTTACGAATTTTGGGGCAAGGGCATTTGGAACGACGAGTCGGTCACCTATTACAACGAGTCGGTCGATCTGACCGCAGGCACCTCCTACAAGCTGCGCGCCATCTTCCTGGAGCTGGACGGCGGCGAGCCGCTGGAGACCCGTTACAAGATCAACGGCAAGGAATACGACGCTTCCTCCTCCGGCATCCTGCTGACTACCGAGGCTTACGAGCCCGGCACCGCTCCCATCACCAACACCATCTTCGGTCTGGGCTCCGAGTGGAAGTATCAGCTGGGCAGCTACGCCGACGGCAAGGCTCCCTCCGCTCCCGAGGGCTGGCCAAACTCCATCGCATCCACCATGCAGACCGGCACTGCTCCCATGGCAGACGAATGGAACCCCTCCGACAATCCCAACGACGGTACGCAGGCTAACGCCTACATTTGGCTGGCAAAGGAGTTTACTATCGATGATTTGGATGCGCTGGACGGTCTGTCCCTGATGGCAGACGTTCTCTACGACGACGACATCGAGATCTACATCAACGGCACGCTGGTGTACGATTACGCCCGCTGGAACGAGGGCGTAACCCGCTACAAGCTCACCGAGGACGCCGACGAACTGCTCAAGGAAGGCAAAAACATCATCGCGGTCAGTCTGATCCAGCATTGGGGCGGCTGGGACTTCGATCTGGGGCTGTGTGCTTCCAACGTCAACAAGGACAGCTACTTCCCCATGTACACCGCCATCTCCAACGCTGACGAGTTCATCGCTTACGCCAAGCTGGTCAACGAGTTCAACGCCAAGGACGGCAACGTGACCCATTCCGCCAACGTCTATATCACCAAGGATATCGACATGAGCGGCAAGACCTACACCCCCATGAACCGTTTCCTGGGCGTGATCCACGGTAACGGTAAGACCATCCGGAATATCACCTATATCACCGACGCCGTCGAAGGCAACAAGGGTCTGATCGTCAACGATCTTGCCAACTACTGGCAGGATGCTCCCGTTGAAAACGGTACCATCATGGATCTGACTATCGAAAACGGCCTGCTGGTTGCCCCCAAGAGCGAGTGGAACGCAGTAGGTGCCATCGCAGGTAAGATGGATCGCGGCTGTGTCTACAACTGCCACGTCATCGACACCACCGTGATCGGCGGCGACTGGGTCGGCGGTATCGTGGGCAGATCCGAGAGCGGTGCTATCAACGGCGCGCTGGAATCTCCCGTATATAACTGCTCTATCAAGAACTCCACCGTGATCAGCACCATGACCTCCTCCACCTCCAATAAGGCGGTGGGCGGCATCGTCGGCACCAACGACAGCCGCTCCAAGCTGCTGCTGGGCGATTACGTGATGGAAAACGTAGTCATCATGTGCGACGAGAGCGTTACCCTGAAGGCTGAGGTCGTCGGCGCGCCCGACACCTCCGAGGGCTGTGCACCCGTCCACGGTGAAAACGCTTCCGTGAAGAACGTGAAGATCGTCAACACTGCGGCTGCCGCAGTGACCGCAGGCGGCGATGCCGATTGGAACGGCGAAGGAAGCGTAAAGATCACCGTTTCCACCACCGACAACTCTGTCACCGCAGTAAAGGTCAACGGCAAAGCACTTCCCGCCTCCTACTACACCATGAAGGAGACCTCCGAAAAGGTGACCGTGGTTACGCTGAAGGAAGCCTACGTCAAGTCCCTGGCAAGCGGCGAATACACCGTTTCGGTTGAATCCTACGAGGGCAACGCGGAGACCACCCTTACCGTTGTCAACGAAGAACCCGTGGCTCCTCCTCCCACCGGAGACGCCATCCTCTTCCTCTCCCTGATCGCGACCCTGTCCCTGGCAGGCGCGGCTTTGGTAGGCAAGAAGAGAGCTTCCGCTAAGTAATTTCCCATCCTGAAAAACGAGAGATTTCGGTCTCTCGTTTTTCGTTGCCTTTTCGCAAAAAATATCGGCAAATCAGCGAAAAAAATGCAAATTCCCCCTTGACATTGACAAGGTTTTGTGGTATACTATTGACTGCCGCATGATGTCCGGTCGCAAGTATGGCTCTGCCATCACCGTACTCAGCGAGTTTTGTACCCACAGTTGGTACGATCAGAAAGGATGGTGCTTTTCATGTTCGCAATTATCGAAACGGGCGGAAAGCAGTACAAAGTAAGCGAAGGCGACGTAATCTTCATCGATAAGCTCGCCGTAGAAGCAGACGAAACCGTTACATTTGACAAGGTTCTCATGGCCGATAAGGACGGCAACCTCACCGTTGGTGCTCCTTACGTTGACGGCGCTTCTGTCACCGCAACCGTAGTAAAGAACGGTAAGGGCAAGAAGATCTACGTCTTCAAGTACAAGGCTAAGAAGAACGAGAAGAAGAAGATCGGTCACAGACAGCCCTACACCAAGGTTCAGATCCAGACCATCAGCCTGTAATCGGCTGGCTGAATCAGTCCTATGACAAAGGTCACATTTTTCAAGAAAAACGGCGTTTATTACGGCTTCAAGGAGACCGGTCACACCGGGTTCGCTCCCGAGGGAGAGGACATTCTCTGCGCGGCCATCTCGGCAATGACCATGCTGATGATCAACGCCATCGAAGTTTCCTACGCTTCGGACGTAGACTATACCATCGACGAAAAGACCACCGACATCACGGTGATCTGCAAGGCGGCGCTCCCCGAATATTCGGAGGATGAGAAGAAAGCCTATGCGGTGGGCGGTCTGATTTATGCGTACTACATCCAGCTGATGGATCTGCTGGAGGAGTACGACGGCTATCTGGACGTTGACGAAGCAGAGGGTCCCGAAATTTTGTAACGGAGGATACTAAAATGCTTAGAATCAGTTTGCAGTTTTTCGCTCACAAAAAGGGCGTAGGTTCTACCAAGAACGGCCGTGACAGTGAGTCCAAGCGTCTTGGCGTGAAGAAGGCTGATGGCCAGGCAGTAATTGCCGGCAACATCATCGTTCGTCAGAGAGGCACTCACATCCATCCCGGTGAAGGCGTAGGCAAGGGCTCCGACGATACCCTGTACGCACTCATCGACGGCACAGTGAAGTTTGAGATGAAGAGCGGCAGCAAGAAGTGCGTCAGCGTTTACGCGAAGGCATAAGTTGCTACTCATCCGGTTTACTGCTACAAGTTCATGTCAAAAACACTGTTGCACGTCCAACAGTGTTTTTGCTCTATTATGACCATTTCCATTATTTCGGAGGATTTATGTTCCGATCCATCCCATTAGGTATGCGCGTCCGTCGCATGACCGCCGCGCTCCTTTCCGCAGTGCTTCTCTTCCCCGCTCTGACCGCACCGCTCTATGCCCAGCCGGGCGACAGCGATCCGACCGTCGACAGCGGCGCCATCGACGACGGCGCCCTTCCCATTTGGAACGGCGGCGCCGCCGAGCGCTACGGCGGAAGCGGTACCCAAAGTGATCCGTACCGTATTTCCGGCGGCGAGGAGCTGGCGCTTTTAGCGCAAAACGTGCGGGCAGGCGAGAGCTTTGCGGGAAAATATTTTCTGCTGACCGAGGATATTCTGCTCAACGACACGGCTGACTATTCCCATTGGAGCGAAACCGCTCCCGCCCGCCGCTGGATCCCCATCGGCGGCTACGCCACCGTTCACGTGGGCTCGGAGGAGGATTTTGCCCGTCTTACGGCAGAATCCGACGGTCTGCTGGTGCGCACCGAGGAGGGCTATCAGCCTGCGGAAGGCTACCAAAGCGGCGTCATCTACTACCGTCTGACTGTTTTCAGCGGTGTTTTCGACGGCGGCGGTCACACGGTCAGCGGTCTGTACACCGCCGACGGCTCGGATTACCTGGGACTCTTCGGCGCCTGCAAGGACGCCGTCCTGCGCAATATCACCCTGTCCGAGCTGTACATCCAAGGCGACACCCGCGTGGGCGGGTTGGTCGGCGCGCTGTACGCTGACGGCAATCTGACGGTCAGCAACTGCTCGGTGAAAGGAACCGTCGGCGGCAACGAATCGGTCGGCGGTCTGATCGGCTACGCAGAAGCCGCGCAAGGCGGCAAGCTGACCGTCACCTCCGGCGGCTTCTCCGGAAGTCTCAGCGCATCTGTCGCGGCAGGCGGTGTTTTGGGCGGCTCCGGCTACCAAAGCGGCGTCATACAATTGTCTGACTGCGTCAACGACGGACAGATCACCGCAAAATCCGCCGCAGGCGGCATTGTCGGCAGACTGTACGGCAGCGGCGATCAGATCTCTTCTTGCAAAAACAACGGCGCGATCCGCGCGGACGAGGATCTGGGCGGCATCGCAGGTCTCGTTCATCCCGCCGACGGCATCGTTACCGTCAGCAGCTGTCAAAACGGCGGCACTCTGCTGTCCGTGAACACGGCGGGCGGGATCGTCGGCAGAGCGGTACTGGACGGCGAATATTCCGCGCTGGAACTGCTCTCCTGCAAAAACGTCGGTGAGCTGATCGGTGGGCAGTCGGTAGGCGGCATCATCGGCACCTGCAGTCTGTCGGGAACCGAAAACTACGTCAATTTAAGCGGCAACAAGAATTCCGCCGCCATCCGCGGAAGTGCGCAGGTGGGCGGCATCATCGGCTCTGTAGCGGCAGATGCCGGAACTCTCTCCGTGGGCGTATGCCAAAACTACGGAGCCACCACCGCCACCGACGGCTACGTCGGCGGTATCATCGGCTACGGCGAGGCTGCCGCCGTGCTGAGCCTGTACGAATGCTCGGTTCGCGCCACGGTCACGGCAGGCGTCAGCCACAGCGGCGGGATCGCCGGCGCGCTCCACGCCACCAAGGGTACCGTCTTGATCGAGCGCTGTTCGGTCGGAGGTACCGTTTCGGCAGATCAATCGGCGGACGGTGTCAGCGGCAGTGTGGTCGGCACGCTGATCGCGTCGGATGCGACGGCAGTTGCGGAGATCCGAAACTGTCTGGGCGCCGCAACCGTTTCCGCCAAGTCTTCCGCAGGCGGCATCGTGGGGCAATTGACCGCAGAGAACGGTCAGTGCCGCATCACCTCGTCCCTGTTCTGCGGCGGGATCGTCACCGGATGCAAGCTCAGCGGCGGAATCGCCGCCACGGCGCACGCCGTGAATCCGAATTCCGCCGTGCAGATCGTCGACTGCTATTACAGTCAGAACACGTCCTCCCGCGCAATGTTCCCCTATGGCGGCGAGGGCAACGAATCCTGTCTGACCACCGAGGCGCTTTCCGACGAAGCACTTCGGAACCCCGAAAAGCTCGGCGGTCTCGACTTTTCGATCTGGCAGGCGCCCGCATCCTCACAAGAATACCCTACTTTGCAATCGGTTCCCTTCGTTTGGGAGGAGTTCCAGTACACCGTGACGCGGGACGGCGCCATCCTGGACGCCTATTTGGGGCGCAGTGAGGTAGTGGTGATCCCCGAAAAGCTGGGCGGCGTGGTGGTATCTGCCATCTCGTCCCAGGCATTCTGGCAGAGCGAGGTAGTCCGCATTACGATGCCCAACAGCGTAAACGCCGTTGGAGAAGCCGCGTTTGCGGGCAGTACCAAGCTGGAACGGGTCACGCTTTCCGCGAATCTGAACTCCATCGGCAACCGCGCCTTTCAGGGATGCACCATGCTTAGCGAACTGCGATGCACAGGCTCTCTGAGCACGCTGTTGATCGGCAGTGAAAACGAGCCCTTCCGCTCCGTCTCCGCCGGCGGCTATACCCACCCCGTTACATTGCAGATCGTTCACAGCTACGAGGACGGCGCCAGTGCGGGCAAAGGAACCGAGCTGTCCGTGTATCCCGGCGATTACTACGAGATCGAGCCGTTGCGGATCGAAGGCTACAAGGCTGACCCGTCCTCCCTGTCGGGCATCTGCGACACCGATACGCGGGTCACGGTGATCTATCGGCTCGGCACCTATCATCTGTCCATCCGCTATCTCTACCCCGACGGCAGTGAAGTCTTCCCCTCGTTTGAAGGCGACTTCCAATTCGGCGAGTCCTATCAGGTTTCCACCCCCGCGCTGGACGGCTACACCGCCGACTATCTGCTGATGGAAGGCGCGATGCCCGGCAAAGATACCGTTCTGACCGTCTATTATAGCCAGGATTTCGCAAGTCACGAGGAGCAAGAGGGTGCCACTCTGAAGATCGCTCTGCTGATCCTGTCCGGACTGCTGAGCGTCTGCTGTTTGGTCTATTTCATCTACCGCTACCGATCGGGCACCGAACCCGTACGGCAAGACAGGCGTTATTGATACATAAAAACCGTATCCCTGAAACGAGGATACGGTTTTTATTATTGCTCGCAAAGAATCAATTCGCAAAGCTGGACTACGCCCGTGGTATGCTCCAGCGCAAGGCAGAAGCGGGTGTAGGAGCCGTCGTTACTGATGGGATACGCGTGCGCCGCAAAATCCGCGCCCAGCAGATGACCGTTTTGGACGGCGTCCAACAGCACCCACTCGCCGTCCTCGGTGGCTCCGTAGAGCGCCCATCCGATGGGATTGCGGTCGGGATATTCGGCAGTATCGTTGCCCGTAACCAGAACGTAGCCTACCGGCGAAACGGCTTCCTTCATTTCCCAATAGACGTATCCCTGCCCGATGGGAGCGCACAGCTTGCCGCTCCCCTCCGCTTCAAAGCGTTCTGCGGTGTAAACGCCGTCAAACAGGCGGTTTGCCCCTTCCAGATCCGTGTAGCCGTCCACCGAGCAGACGATACTGTTCGATCGAACCAGGTCGGTCAGCGTCTTGTGCCCGTCCAGCCAGGTCTGTGCGTCATCCCCGGTCAGCGGCAACGCGTCGGCTCCCGATTCGGATGCACCGAAGGCGGGAAGACCGTCCAACGCCCCGTCCGGGCTCGGCGCGTCTTCGCCGTCCCCGACCTCGGGCAGATCCCGATTGGTGTACAGGAGCAGCTCAGACAGCTGGAAGGTTCCACCGCCGACGGTATCCTCCAGCACCCAGAAATAGTGGCGATACGCCGTATCGTTCTCAAATTCAAAGAGAGTAGGCGTATAATTGGCAGTCGGAAGCTCCGCATCCTCCACCGAGTGAAGCTTCACCATCTCGATCCCGTCAGACGAACCGTACAGGGTCCAGCTTTTGGGATTGCGATCGGGGTAGGTCTCCGCATCGTTGGCGGTGTAAATCGCGTACGCGTTGATCACAACCGAGCGATCCATCGACCAGTATACCTCTACGGCATTATGATTGTTACCGTATTTGTTACTGCCGTTGTCGGTGGTCTCGAAAATACCGTCCAGTATATCGTCCGCCTCGTGGCGCTCCCAACCGTCGGGGCCGCTGATAGAGGATTGATCGATGTAAGGAAGCAGTTGAGTATAGCCGTCCAGCTCGGCACCGACGCCCATTTCGTCCTGGACGTTTCCTTGGTTTCCGCCTTGATTGCCTCCCTGATTGCCTCCGGGTCTTACGGGTCTGTCGGGAGCGGTCGTCCCGATCTCCCCAACGGGAAGCGTGGGAGTGGGGGTACGCACCTCGGTCAGCTCGATGGGAGCCTTCTCCCCGCCGCCGGACTGCCGTGCGGTAGTGTCCACCCCGCCGGAGGCAGAGCTACAGGACGTCAGCAACAGAGCCGCCAGTAAAAGCGGTATCACTCGTTTCGTATCGCGCATAATCTTTCCTTTCCCATCCGGGCGATCTGCCGCAGGATGGAGTGGTCTCTATGGTTAGAGTAACACGAAGATGTAGATCGTCCGTGAACATTTCGTGAACTAATTGTTAATCCCGAACCGCTCCCACAACGTCTTGGGAAGCGGAAATTCACAGCCGTGACGGAAACTGTATAGCGACAGCGCACGGACGGGACGGTGCAGGATCTGCTCCAACGCCTTTTGGTAATAGTAGAGCTGATCTGCGTAGCGCTCCCACAACAGCGCGCCGCCCTCGGCGGGCGTCTTTCCGAGACGGTCGGTCTTATAGTCCAGCAGCTTCAGACTGCCGTCGGGCAGCGTAAAGCAACAGTCCACCACGCCCTGCACCAGTAGCTTCGCATCCGCCAGCGCGGCTTTGCGCTTCGGATCAGCGGTAAACTCGGCGGCAGGCAGTTGCACGTTGAAGCGGAACTCCCGCAGGAGCTTTTCGCTCGCCCGCATCTCTGCGTACAGCGGCGACGTAAAGAAGGTGCGCAGTGCAGGAATATGCACTGCCCCCGCCATCACGGGGCTGATAAACTGCTTGGAGGATAGCCGAAGCAGCTCCGCCTCCACGCCGTTTCTCTCTAAGTTCTCAAAATCGCAGAACTGCATAAACAGGTGGGTGGCACTTCCCCGCTCGGCGCCCGACAGCGCGTCCGGGGAGGATTGCAAAAACGAAGGCGTCCGCTTGAGGCTGATCCCTGCGCTCATTTCGGCAGAGGTCTCCTCGTCGGCGTCCAATATGTCGGGGGTCAGGCGGCTCACCGTCAGCTTGGCGGGCAGATCGCCGCCGAGATCGTAGGGATAGATAAAATCAAACCGTTTGCCGATCCGCTCCGCCGTCTGTGCCGCACTCTCCGCCGGCGCCACCGATTTCGCCGCCTCCGCACCCTTTTCTGCGGCGGCGGGAGCGGTCGAAGCCACTCCGTCGGTGCCTGCTTCGACCTGTGCGGATGCGTTCTCGACGGACTCGTCCGCAAGCGCATCGGGATGGGGCACGAAGCCCTCGGGGGTAGACACCAGCCGCGCGATCCGACAGCAGGCATCCCGCTTTTCGGGATGTGCGGTCAGCGCACCCATGATCCACTGGATGTAGGAGGAGCAACCCATCACGTTATAATAGCTGAACTGCTCCGCCAAGCTCTCCGCTTTGGTCATCACCGATTTGGGATAGGTCAGCCAGGAGGTGACGTACAGCCGATTGACCGCGCGGGTCAGCGCAACGTAAAGGTTGCGCATCTCCTCCTCCATCGACTGCTCTGCGATCCGTCGGGACAGGATCTGCCTTGGCAGAGTTTGATATTTTCCAAGAGTGTCGGGGTCTCGCAGGGTCAGGGTCATTCCCCGATCCCGATCAAAGAGAAACGCCTCGGAGGAATCCTGCAGATTAAAGGAGCCGCCCGCGTCCGCCACGAAGCAGACCTCGAACTCCAAGCCCTTGGAGTGGTGGATGGTCATGATCTGCAGAGCGTCGTCGTCGCCCAGCTCCGCCTTCCGATCCACGCCCTGCCCGCGCTCGGCAAGATCGCCCACATAGCGCAGAAAGCGGTGCAGACCGCGGAAGCTGCTTTTCTCATAGCTCCGCGCCAGCTGATAAAAACTGCGCAGATTCTGCTCCGCCGCTTTTCCGCGCACGGGATCGGCGCCCACGATGGCGGGCAGGGCGGTCTCGGCGTAAAGCTTGCGGATCAGCTCGTCGGAGGACAGGGTGCAGGAGCTTCGCCGATAGTCCTCCAGCCAGCGGAGGAAATAGTCCACCTTGGGATCGTCCCGACGGGCAGAGATCGCCTCGTACAGGCTCCCGCTCTCCGCGGGCGTGCCTTCGGGACGGCGGAGGTCGATCAGCTCCTCCATGGTAAAGCCGAACACGGGTCCGGTCAGCGCACCCGCAAGATAGATGTCACGGGTGGGATTGTCAACGGTATATAACAGCGAGAGCAGGGTCAGGATCTCGGGCTCCTCGAAAAAGGGCATCGCCCGATTGTGGATACAGGGAATCCCGTGTCGGTGGAACGCCTCCTCCAGATGGGGAAGCCGTCCCTCCAGCGAGCGCATCAGCACCGCCATATGCTGCAGTTTGATGCCCTCCACCTTCCAAAGCCGCTCTACCTCGGCGGCGATGTATTCCGCCTCTGCCGCCCGCCCGACGAGGGCTTCGCCCTCCTCGGTGCCGCTTCCCTTTTCGATCAGCGTCACCTGCACGGGGACCTTGGCGTCCTTTTTATCCTCTTTTCCGCGAATCAGGCGGTCGCCCTCGGTATAGCGCACCGTGCCGCCCTCGGCGAACACGTCCTGGCAGACCAGGTTGACGAAGTCCACCACCGACTGGTCACAGCGGAAGTTGTGGGACAGATAAACGGTCTTTCCGCCGTCGCCGCGGTCAAAACGGCTGCGGTAGTCGGCAAAGATGGACGGCTCTGCGCCGCGGAAGCCGTAGATGCTCTGCTTGATATCGCCTACCATAAAGCGATTTTGGGTGGCGATGGCGGCAAAGATCTCGTCCTGAATGCGATTGACGTCCTGATATTCGTCGATATAGATCTCCCGATAGGAGCGGGAGACGGCGCGCGCCAGCTCGGTAGGGGCACCGTCCTTCACCAGCAGACGGTGGGTGTAGTGCTCCAGATCGGCAAAATCCAACAGCCCCAGCCGCTTTTTTTCGGCGGCAAAGCGGCGGTCGAACTCCTCCATCAGGCGAGACAGCGCCTGCAGGAGCCGTGCGGTCTTGGCGATATCGTCCTGCACAGCGTTCCGTCTGGCGGCTGGGAAAAAGGACTTGCGCATCGCCTCAAAGTCGCCCTTGGCATCGTCCCGAAAAGCGGTGGCGGCGGCAAGCTCGGGAGCGGCGGTCAGTGTGGGCTTGTGCGCGAAGGTCACTGCCCACGCGGCGTCGTACAGACTGCCGTAATCGTCTGCCGAGGCGAAAAGCGTCTCCAGCGAAGCGCCTTCGGCGGCGTAGAAAGCGCGGATCTCTTCCATTTTCAGCAGTCGCTTTTCCAGCCGTTTTCGCTCCTTGGAATCGGCAAGCGCGACTTCCGCCCGCGCATCTGCCATCATCTGCTCCAACAGCTCCTGCGTCCTGCGGTATTTGGGAGCGTAGTGCGCAATATAAGCGTCCAGATAGCCCCGCAAAAGTCCGCCGTAACTGCCGCTCATGATCCCTTCGCCCACCGCGTCGGTCATCCGACGGGCAGAGTCGGCAAAATAGCCCACGCCCTCGGGCAGGCTGGTAGTCTTGGCGTACAGCTTCAGCAGTTGATCGGAGATCCGATCGTCCGACAGCACCGCAAACTGCGCGATCAGCTCCAAAAAATCGGCGTCGCCCGACTTGTACAGATCGTCCAGCAGGCGCTCCATGATCTGCGCGGACAGCCGTCCGCGCTCGCCCTCGTCGCAGACCCGCATGGAAACGGGAAGCTCCAGCAGAGCGGCGTTTTTGCGGATCTGCTTCAGGCAAAAGCTGTGGATGGTGGAGATCTCCGCCCGCTCCAGAAGAAGCAGCTGACGCCGCATCCGACGGCTACCGCCGTCCTTGGCAAGCTGATCGAGGATCGCGCCGCGAATGCGCACCTGCAGCTCTCCTGCGGCGGCTTCGGAAAAGGTGACCACCAAAAGATCGTCCACGCTGAGGGGATCTGTCGGATCGGTGATCCGCTCGATGATGCGCCGAGTCAGGACGGCGGTCTTGCCGGAGCCTGCGGCGGCGCTGATCAGAATATCCTGCCCGCGGGCGTCGATCGCCGCCCGTTGCGCAGGGGTCCAGTTACGCTCCATAGGTCACTCCTTTCTGCGCCGACAGAGCGGGCGCATTTTGCAGTATTGACAGCCGTCGTGATCCTTGTCGGACAGCGGCTCGGCATCGGCAACGCCGCCTCGGATGTCCCGTCCGATCCGTCCGATCACGTCGGAGAGCTCACCCCGCAGGTCGGCAAAGCCCTCGGCATCGGTCAGCGCACGCACCGACTCGGCTCTGAGCTTGCCGTACTTGTTCAGCCCGATGGGGGTATACCGTCCGTCCAGATCGGGCTCCATGGCGCGGATCAGCGCAAGGTCGTCGTCCTCCAAGAGAAGTCCGCTGGTGCCGAAATAGTTGGCAGTTCCCTTCTCGGGCGTATCCGCCGCATCGGCGGGAATGCCGGTCACGCCCACGTTCAGATAGAGAATGCCTGCCGGTTGGGGCGTTTTCCCTTCGGGAATGCCCATTTTTTCCATCAACTCCCCATTGCGGCTCTCGCACAGGGAGTAGAGGTAGAGGAGCATTTGGGTATCCAGCCCCTTGGCTACCTCGTCACGGGAAAAGGTTTTGTTGTAGGTTTTATAATCCACTACCCGCAGGTAGTATTCGCCGTCCAGCTCACAGCAGTCCACGCGGTCTACGATGCCACGAACGCTGACGCTGCCGCCGTCCTCCAGCGGGATCTGCATAGCGGGCACGCCGCCGAAGCCGATCTGCACCTCGGAGGCGACCGGACGGAACTGCACGCGGGAAAACTCCTCTCGGAAGCGTTTGAGCAGTAGATTTGCAAAGGGACGGGAGCGCTCGAACAGCCGCTCCAATCGGGGGTCTTGCCAGTCGCGGAGCAATCTCCGACGGTAGCCCTCGATCTCCTCGGCGACCATAGCGTCCAGCGCCTCGTCGGAGTAGGACGCCGCGTCGGCGGCGATCCTCGGCACCAGCGTCTCCAGCAGCTTGTGGATGAAGGTGCCCACGTCGTTGCTTCTGAACTCACCTGAAAGCGGTTCCTGCAGGCGCAGGACGTAACTGCAAAGGTAGGAGAAGGGACAGTTGACGTAGCGTTCCAAACGCGAGGGAGAGAGCTCCAGCCGTCGGGGGACGATCCGCTCCATCAGCGCAGGGGAAAGACGGCAACGCTCCACCGTCACGCCCTCCTCGGCGGCGCGGATGCGCCCTTCGGCGGCGGTCTCCTCCCGCAAACCGTCCAGCAGCATTGCGCCCACGGGATCGGCGCGGTGGGTAAGTCCGTAAAACAGTGCGCTCTCGCGCGTGGCGACCCACTCCTCCGCGCTCCACAGGGAGGGCTGGACGGGAGCAAGGTCGGGAAACAGCTCCCTTAGCTCCCGCACCGCCAGGGACGCCCCCTCAGCGGCGGTATAGCTGACCGCCAGCGAGCTTGAGGGAAAACAGACCGCCGTATAAAAATAGTATAACTCATCGTGGATCAGCGCTTCCCCGCCCTCGGCAAGGGTCAGCTGATTCTCTGCCAGTTCGGCGCGCTCGCGGTCGTCAAAGTAACCGCCGCCACCGTCTCGGGCGGGGAACACGCCCTCACAAACGCCTAAAATCACGGCGTGGCGGATGCCGCTGCCGCGCAGCAGATTGGCGGAGCCGATAATGACCTGATCCTGCCCCGAAGGGATGGTACCGATGTCGCTCTCCTTCAGCAGGAGGCTCAGAAGGCGCCAATACAGCGTGGGATCGGCGGGCTCGTCCCCGGAGATGCAGACCAGTTGATCCAGCGCGTCCATCAGGCAGTTCCAGACCTGGGTCTGGGTGTCCGCCAGGGCGCGGTCGCCGCGACGGCGGTTCTCCTCGGCGGACGCTTCCAGCTTGTCAGGGATCTGCAGATCGCACAGGAAGCGGTAGAGCGCCTCGGACACCGACCGCACGGTGGGACGGTGCTCAAAGGACTCGCAGAAGGTCACCAGCGGCGGCACGAACCGCGCCCGCAGGGCGTTCAGCCGATCCAGCGTTTTCTGATCCTCGTCGGTAAACTCATCCGCATATCCGCGAGGATTCATGTTCCATTCCATACCATCCCGCCAGCGTCTGCCGCGGATCTTCCACAGATAGGCGTACTCCTCCACGGGATCGCACTCGTCGGGGGTGAGATCGGTGAGGTAGGTGCGCAGATAGGCAATCACGTCCTCGGTCTGAAAGTCGTGGGCGGCAACGGCGAGGGCGGCGCTGACCAGCCGAATCTCAGGCATGGTGGCGATGTCCCGTCTGCGGGAGGTATAATAGGGGATGCCGTACCGCTCCAGCGCGCTGTCCAGGATGCCGTCGTAACGGTCGGCAGAGCGGGCGATGACGGCGATCTCGCCGTAGCGGGCGCCCTCCCGTACCAGCTTTGCCACTCGCGCGGCGGCGGCGTCCGCTTCTTCGAAGAGGTCGGCGCACTCGTACAGCTCTATCGCCTCGGCGGGAGGCGGGGTCTCGTGTGCCCCCCACAAATGGGTGGCAAGGTAGGCAAGATCGGGGGACTTTGCCCGCGGGCACCCCTCCAGCACCGCCTCCCGCACCGTGGGACAGCCCGCGCTCTCGGCAACGCTCAGCACGTACCGTTCGGCGGCGGCTGGCTTTTCGAACAGCCAGCCGTCTCCGCCGGGCAGGCAGGGGATAGTCAGATAAACGTCCTTGCTCCCCGCAAACAGATGGCGGAGCAGATCCGCCTGCTGGGGGGTATAGCCGGAAAAGGAGTCGATGAAGACCGTTTTGCCGGCAAAATAATCGTTGCCTGCAAGCAGATCCGCCGCGCGGGTCAGATCCTCCGCAGGATCGTCGTACTCGTGGTGGAGCATATGCTGATAGAGCGTCGCCACCGCCGCCAGATCCTCCACCTTCTTGCGGAGCGCGCCGCTGAGGGAGGGTGCTACCTCGGAAAGTCTGGCAGGCGTGAGATTGTAGAGCGTCATCTCGGTAATGGCAGAGGCGAACTGCTCCACTCTGCCCGGATCGTCGGTAGCGCCCTTGTCTCCGAAGGACAGGAGCGGAGCAAGCTGCAGAAGCGCCTTTCGGCACAGGAGCTTGCGGGCGCCCTTGCCGATGTAGCGGTAGCAAAGACCGCCGTAGGTGCGGAAAATTTCGTTACAAAGACGACGAAAACTGGTCACCTCCGCCAAAACGGCAGAGACGTCCAGTTCGCAAACGGTTCGCTCGGAGACCAGCACCTGTTGTTCGGGCACGAGAAGCAGACAGGGGTCTCCCCTGTCTGCGGTCTCCTTTAATTTTTGCAGGAGCAGCGTAGACTTTCCGCTGCCCGCTCGTCCGTAAATCAAATGAAGCATAGGAATCCTTCTTGAGGCTCCGCCTCAAACTCGGCAAGGGCTACGCCCTTGCAGCCTATCGGGGGATTTCTTTGAAAAAGTTCCCCGATACCTTCAAAAACATTCTTTGAGCGCGGCAAGAATTTGCCGCATATCCGCACCGAGATGACGGTCGGCGGGAATTGTTTGGGCGATACACCTCATCCGTCGCAGAAAGCGAAGCGTCTGCATCCCCCTTCCCCTGAAGGGGAAGGCTTGGTTTGTCCGCACGCACCCGGTAGGGGAGGGGCTTGCTCCTCCCGTCCGTACGGTTTGTACAGAGGTGATGGGTGGTGGGGGCGTTGGGAACGCGGGCTCCCTCAGTCGCCTGCGGCGACAGCTCCCGCAGTAAGCGAAGCGTCTGCATCGGAGGGAGCCTTAGATGTGTCCGCACCAACCTTGTAGGGGACGACGTCCTCGGCGTCCCGTTCAAACGCCCTGCACCGAGGTGACGATCGGCGGGAACCGTTCGATGCGGGCGATTCGTGAATCGCCCCTACAACGGCTTGCGGAATTGTTCGCACGCACCGATAAGGGATCGCCCTTATACGTCAACGTCCGACAGATACTCCGCGCCGTGCTCGGCGATAAACCGCTTGCGCCCCTCCAAATTGTCGCCCAAGAGGATGTCCATCAGCGCGGCGGTCTCCTTCGCCTCCGATTCACAAACGCGGATCAGTCGACGGGAGGCTGGATTCATAGTGGTCTTCCACATCATATCGGGCTCGTTCTCGCCCAGTCCCTTGGAGCGCTGGATGGTGTACTTCTTCTTGCCCTCCTCCAGCTTGGAAAGGATCTCCGCCCGCTCCTTCTCGTCGTAGGCGAAATAGGTGTCGTCCTTGGTGTTGATCTCGTAAAGCGGCGACTCGGCAATATAGACCTTGCCGATCTTCAGCAGGGTGGGAAGCAGACGGTAGAACAGCGTCAGCAGCAGCGCGCGGATCTGATAACCGTCCACGTCCGCGTCGGTGCAGATGATGATCTTATCCCATTTCAGCGCGTCCGGATCGAAGGGGGACACGTCCTTCTCGCGGGTCTTCACCTCGGCACCGCAGCCGATGACCTTTAAGAGGTCGGTGATGATGTCGTTCTTGAAAATTTTATCGTAGGTGGATTTCAGACAGTTCAGCGTCTTACCGCGGACGGGGATGATGGCTTGGAACTCGGCGTTTCTGCCCAGCTTGCAGGAGGTCATCGCGGAGTCGCCCTCCACGATGTAGAGCTCGCGGCGGTTGGGGTCTTTGGAGCGGCAAGCCACGAATTTCTCCACGCGGTTGGACATATCGGTGTTGCCCGCCAGCTTCTTCTTCACGTCCAGACGGGTGGTCTCCGCCGCCTCACGGCTCCGCTTGTTCAGCAGGATCTGAGCCGCGATCCGTTCGGCGTCCAGCGGATTTTCGGCAAAGTAAACCTCCAGCTGCTGACGGAGAAACTCGGTCATGGCAGAGGCGATGAAGCTGTTGGTGATCGCCTTCTTGGTCTGGTTGGCATAGCTGGTAGCGGTGGAAAAGCTGCTGCTGACCAGCACCAAGCTGTCCTCGATATCGGCAAAGGTGACCTTGCTCTCGTTTTTCTTATACTTGTTGTTCGCCTTCAGGTACTTGTCGATGCCCGACACGAAGGCGGAGCGAGTGGCTTTGTCGGGGGAGCCGCCGTGCTCCAGCCAGCTGGAGTTGTGGTAATATTCGATGATCTCCGCTGAATTAGAGAAGCAGAAGCCGACCTCCATCTTCAGCTTGTAGGCAGGCAGATCCTCACGGTCGCGACCGGAGGTCTCCTTCTGGGCGTAGTAGGGCGTGGTGATGGTCTTCTCACCCGCCAGCTCGGTGACGCGGTCGATGATGCCCTTCTCATAGTAATACTCCATCTCTTCGAAGCCGTCCGCCCCCTCCAGACGGAGGTGAAAGTGCAGACCTGCGTTGACCACAGCCTGCCGCTTCAGGGTCTCCACGAAAAACTCGGTGGGAATGTCGATGGCCTTGAACACGTCCAGGTCGGGGAGCCAGTGGATGATGGTGCCTCGCTTCTTCTCAGAGCTGCGGGGGATCGGGTTCACCGACAGCTCACCGTCGGGATTGCCCTTTTTGAAGTGGATCTCGGACAGATTTTTGCCGTCGTAGGAGCGGACGGTCATATACGCGCTGGCATATTGGGTGGAGCAGGCGCCGAGACCGTTGGTGCCCAGCGAATACTGGTAGACCGCGCCCTCGTTATTGTTCTCGTATTTGCCGCCAGCGTACAGCTCACAGAAGATCAGATCCCAGTTCCAACGCTTCTCTTTTTCGTTGTAGCCCAGCGGCACGCCGCGTCCCGAGTCCTCCACTTCAATGGAGTGATCCTTGTAAACGGTGATGCGGATCACGTTGCCAAAGCCCTCGCGGGCTTCGTCCACCGAGTTGGAGAGGATCTCGAAAAACGCCTGCTCACAGCCGTCCAGACCGTCGGAGCCGAAGATGACCGCAGGGCGTTTGCGCACACGATCCGCGCCCTTGAGCTGCTGAATACTCTGATCGCCGTAAGCCTGCGGCGTTGTTTTTTTGGTTGCCATAGTGTCCGTCCTTTATCTAAAATTCAATGATTTTCGCTATTTTGAGCAGTTTTCTGCTAACTAATCTATTGTACCAAAAAATCCGCCGTTTGTCAAGTCCCTGGTGACCGCTCACCGCCGCGTCAAACAGAAAACTCCCCCGAAGGGGACGCTTCGTAAAGAAGTTGTCTTCCTCAATTTTTCTTTTATTAAAAGAAATGACACTTTACACAGAAAATGTGAAAGTGTCATAGTGGGTTACGTACTTTGAGAAAGGTAAATACTTGCCGAAAATAAATAATATCTTTTTCGGCAGGTAAAGTGATATTGCAAACTATCGTTTGCAGTGATATTTTTGCCAAAAGGCAAAAGTGATATTGAAACCTACGGTTTCAGTGATATTATATTCGCCATTAACTGTCCGAAGGACAACATCACTATGCGTAGCATAATATCACTGCGAAGCAATATCACTCGCTGCAAGGCGAATATAACTGAGGCGCACTTCCTTACGGAGTGCGCCTCGAAGGGGAGTTTTTCATCGGATTATTGTGCGTCGGTCTCCATGGGGATCAGATCGCTCCAATCGGAGTCGTTGTCATCCTTGCCTACCTGCAGAGAGTTTGCAGTAGTGGTCACGGGAGTGGGCGGCTCGGTTTCGGGCTTCTTCTGAGTCGTGGTGGTGGTAGCAGGCTGCTCCTCACCCTTGTCGGTAGTGGTCACGGGGTCGTCCTTGGTGGTCACGTCACCGGAAACGGTGGTGGTCACGGAAGGCTCGGTATCGGGGTCCTTCGCAGTGGTGGTGGGATCGCCGGATACGGTAGTTGCCGCCGTAGTGGTCACCGCAGGATCGCCGCCAACGGTAGTGGACGCGGTGGTAGTCTCCGCAGGGGAATCGTCTCCGCAGGCAACGATGCCAAACGCCACCGTCAGCAGGAGCAACAGCACCGCCGTAGTACTCATCAGAATATGCTTCATCGTAAACTACCTCTCTTTTCGCGCCGCAACTGTACAAGCGGCTCCATTTGATGACATTATAGCATCAAACCCGAGTTCTGTCAATAGATGTCCGAAAGATTCTATGATTTCCGAATTTTAATCCGTTATTTTTTAACGAAGACGAGAACCTTCCAGTCGTTTTCGCTGTCCTCGTCGCAGAGCGCAAGACCGTTGGCTTCCATCGCGTCCCGCACGTCCTGCCATCTGCCCTCGATAATGCCCGAGCAGACCAGCTTCGCGCCCACCTTCAGATAGTCGGCGACGTTTTCGGACATTCGGATCAGGATATCCGCCACGATGTTCGCCATGGCGAAATCGTAGGGTCCCTGGGACAGATCCACGCCTGCCAGCAGGTCGGACACCCCGCAGTGGAAGTTCTCCACGCCGTTGTCCTTGGCGTTCTCGATGGCGACACGAACGGCAACGGGATCAATGTCGTAGGCGTTGGCGGACTGTGCCCCCAGCTTCAGCGCAAAGAGCGACAGGATACCGCTGCCCGTTCCCACGTCCAGCACGCGAGCGTTCTCGGGCATATGCTTTTCCACCATCGCGGCGCACAAGCGGGTGGTCTCGTGGGTACCGGAGCCGAACGCCATACCCGGATCCATCAGGATCGTCACTTCATCGGGTGCGGCGTCGTATTTCTGCCACTCAGGCACCACCACCAGCCGCTTGCCGATGTGGACGGGATGATAGTAGGCGCGCCACGCGTTTGCCCAATCCTCCTCCTCCAGACCCTCGATGGTAATATCGGCTTGCAGGGAAAGCGCGGCAAAGCGTTCCTTCAAAAAGGCGATGTATTCGGGATAATTCTTCTCCTCGGGCACGAAGATGCTGACCGCCGCCTTCTGCTTGTCCGCGTGGAGAATGCTGTCGTCGATGAGCTCGCCGTAGACCGACATCAGATTCTCCTCAATATCGGAATAGTCCTCGATCATCAGACCGTTGTCCAGCATACACATGACTGCCGCCACCTCGTCCAGATCTTTCTGCGCGCAGGTGACTTTAATTTGTGTCCATTCCATACTTTTCGCCTTTCTTATTTCTTCTTTTTGCCGAAGAAGCTCTTCTTTCTTCCTTCGAAGCTCTCCTCCAGCTTACGGAGGAGCTCCTTTTGCTCGTTGCTTAGGTTCTTAGGCGTCTCCACCACGGTGCGGAAGATCAGATCGCCGGTGCCTCTACCGTTGACCTGACGGATGCCCTTTCCGCGAAGGGTGAACCGGGTATCGGTCTGGGTGCCTGCGGGAATCCTGTACTGGGTCGTACCGCCCTCCAGCACGGGCACCTCGATCTCTGCGCCCAGTGCCGCCTCGGTGAAGGTGATGGGCACGTCGCAGTAGACGTTGATGCCGTCCCGCTCAAAGAAGGCGTGGGGGCGGACGTGGACGGTGATATACAGATTGCCTGCAGGGCCGCCGTTTCTGCCCTCGGAGCCCTGACCGGTCAGGCGGATCTGCTGACCGTCGTCGATGCCTGCGGGAATGGCGACCTCCAGCTTCTTTCTCAGCCGCACCATGCCGGTTCCGCGGCAGTTGGAGCAGGGATTTTTGATGATCTTACCGGTACCTCGACAGTTCGGACAGGCTTTGGTGGTCTGCATGACGCCCATAAAGGTCTGCTGGGTCACGCGCACCTGCCCCTGTCCGTTACATTGGGGACAGGTCTCGGGGGAGCTGCCTGCGGCGGCACCGCTTCCCTTACAGTCGGAGCACTTTTCGATGCGGTTGTAGGTAACCTCCTTCTTACAGCCGAAGACGGCTTCCTCGAAGGTGATGGTGACCTGCGCCTCCAGATCCTCGCCTCTGGTGGGACCGTTACGGCGGGCTTGAGAGGAGCCGCCTCCGCCGAAGAAGCTGGAGAAGAGGTCGCCCAGATCGCCGAAATCGGCGGAGAAACCGCCGAAACCGCCTGCGCCGCCCGCGCCCATATTGGGATCTACGCCCGCGTGACCGTACTGGTCGTAGCGTGCCTTCTTATCGGGATCGGACAGCACCTCGTAGGCCTCGTTGACCTCCTTGAAGCACTTTTCCGCCTCGGCGTCGCCGGGATGCAGGTCGGGGTGATATTGCTTTGCCATCTTACGATAGGCTTTCTTGATTTCGTCATCCGAAGCGCCTTTGGAAAGTCCCAGCACTTCGTAGTAGTCGCGTTTTGATTCAGCCATTGCTGTTCTCCTTTGTTTTCGTGGAATGCCTTGGGTGTAGATATAAGCGTATCGCCCTCGCATAATTGCCCTCTCACCCGACTTCGTCGGGAGCTCCTCCAAGGGGGGAGCCTAAGTAGCCTCTCCCTCCGGGGGAGGTGGCACGCAGAAAGCTGCGTAGCAGCGTCTGCAGGGACGGAGAGGGCAACGCGCTCCTCCATCTACACTCACAGGGGAAGGGATATTTCCCTTCCCCTTGCGGCAAATGGCTTAGTTGTCGGTCTTGTCTTCGAAGTCGGCGTTGTAGTAGTCCTGACCCTCGGTGCCGCCCTGGGCACCTGCGTCGTAGCCGGGAGCCCCCTGTGCGCCGCCGTTCTGAGCGTACAGCTTCTCGGAGAGCTTGTAGAACGCCTGCTCCAGTGCCTCGCTGTCTGCCTTGATGGCGTCGGTATCGTTACCGGTGAGGGTGGTCTTCAGCTTTTCTGCCGCTTCCTTCACGGGAGCCTTGTCGTCCTCGGAGACCTTGTCACCGATCTCCTCCAGTGCCTTCTCGCTCTGGAGCAGGATGCTCTCGGCGCGGTTCTTGGTCTCGACGGCTTCCTTCGCCTTCTTATCTTCCTCGGCGTACTTCTCTGCTTCCTTCACAGCCTTCTCCACGTCCTCCTTGGACATATTGGTGGAGGAAGTGATGGTAATGTGCTGTTCGCGTCCTGTGCCCTTATCGGTAGCCGATACGTTTACGATACCGTTGGCGTCGATATCGAAGGAAACCTCGATCTGAGGAACGCCACGGGGAGCGGGAGCGATACCGTCCAGGATGAAGGTGCCCAGCGTGGTGTTGCCGGCAGCCATCTCACGCTCGCCCTGCAGAACGTGGACCTCAACCTGGGTCTGACCGTTTGCGGCGGTGGAGAATACCTGGCTCTTCTTGGTGGGGATGGTGGTGTTACGGTCGATGATTCTGGTGAATACGCCGCCCAGAGTCTCGATGCCCAGAGACAGAGGCGTTACGTCCAAGAGGAGCAGATCCTTGACGTTGCCGCCCAGAACGCCTGCCTGGATAGCGGCACCGATAGCAACGCACTCGTCGGGGTTGATGCCCTTGAAGCCTTCCTTGCCCACGAAATTCTTGACTGCTTCCTGTACAGCGGGAATACGGGTGGAGCCGCCTACCATCAGAACCTTGTCGATCTGAGAGGTAGAAACGCCTGCGTCCTTCAGCACCTGCTTCACGGGGCCGAGGGTAGCGTCTACCAGATCCTTGGTCATCGCGTCGAACTTTGCTCTGGTCAGAGTGGCGTCAAAGTGCTTAGGACCGGTAGCGTCTGCGGTGATAAAGGGCAGGTTGATGTTGGTAGAGGTCATGCCGGACAGCTCGATCTTCGCCTTCTCTGCGGCTTCCTTCAGACGCTGTGCAGCCATCTTATCCTTGCGCAGGTCGATGCCGCCGTTTTCCTTGGCGAACTCGTCTGCGATCCAGTCGATGATCCGCTTGTCGAAGTCGTCGCCGCCCAGACGGTTGTTACCGGCAGTTGCCAGTACTTCAAACACGCCGTCGGAGATCTCCAGCAGAGATACGTCGAAGGTACCGCCGCCCAGGTCAAAGACCATGATCTTCTGATCGACTTCCTTATCCATACCGTACGCCAGGGCGGCGGCGGTAGGCTCGTTGATGATACGCTTTACGTCCAGACCTGCGATCTTGCCCGCGTCCTTGGTAGCCTGACGCTGTGCGTCGGTGAAGTATGCGGGAACGGTGATGACCGCCTCGGTAACGGTGGTGCCCAGGTACGCCTCTGCGTCGGACTTCAGCTTCTGCAGGATCATCGCGGAGATCTCCTGAGGAGTGTAGTTCTTATCGTCGATCTTCACCTTGTGGTTGGTACCCATTTCACGCTTGATAGAGATAACGGTACGGTCGGGGTTGGTGATGGCCTGTCTCTTTGCCACCTGACCTACCATTCTTTCGCCGGTCTTAGAGAAGCCGACGACCGAAGGGGTGGTTCTTGCTCCTTCGGGATTGGGGATAACGACGGGCTCGCCGCCCTCGAATACTGCAACGCAGCTATTAGTTGTGCCAAGGTCAATACCAATAATCTTTCCCATAATATTTGTCCTCCAAATAATCTAATAAATTCTATGATTGGTTGGTTCTGTTCAGAACTCAGTTTGCTACTTTTACCATCGCATGACGGATGATCTTGTCGCCCTTGCGGTAGCCCTTCTGAAAGACTTCCACTACCGCGCCCTCGCCGTAGGCATCGTCTTCCACGTGCATCACGGCGTTATGGACGTTAGGGTCAAAGGTTTCGGTCTCGATTTCTTCAATGCCCATCTTGGTAAGCGCGTCGTGGAGCTGATTGAGCACCATCTTCACGCCTTCCATCACCTTGTCGCCCTGATCGTAGCGGGCAGCCAGCTCCAGGTTGTCGGCAACGGGGAGGAGCGCCTTCAGCGCTTCGCCGTAGGCATCGGAATAAATGCTCTCCTTCTCCTTTTGAGAGCGGCGGCGGAAATTATCGTACTCTGCCAGCAGGCGGAGGTATTTGTCCTTCTGCTCGGCAAGCTCGGTCTCGGCGGCGGCAAGCTTTTCCTTCAGCTCGGCGTTTTCTTTTTTGGCTTTTTTGGAGCCCTTCACATCGTCCGCTTTTTTCTCTTCGGCGGTATCGGTCGCCCCTTCCTCGACGGGCGTCTCGGGAGCGGTAGGCTCGTTCAGGGTCTCATCGGGGTTCATCATATCACTTCCCATCCTTTCTGTACGTTTGATTACTGAGCGGATCCTGTTACGGCGGGTCCTGTTTGTCCGGATCGGGAAGCATTCGCTGTGCCCGTATCATGCCCGCGATGCCGCGGGAGAGCTGTTCCACGGTGGAGATCACTTTGGAGTAGTCCATCCGGCAGGGTCCGATGACGCCGATGGCGCCGATGGGCTTGCCGTCCACCGTAATGGTCTTGAAGATCAGCGTGGAGTCACCGCTTTGGTCGGCGGCGTTCTCGGAGCCGATGTAGACGTTGACCTCGTCGCCCTGTGCCCCTTCGACGATCTCCAAAAGCTCCTGCTTGTTGGAGAGCATCTCCAGCATGGAACGCAGCCTGTCTACGCTGGAAAATTCGGGATACTCCAGGAATCGGTCTACGCCCTCTACCCGCAGGTCGCTGCGGTTGTCCGCCCGAAGCGCCTCGTAGATACATTTGAGAATGGGGTTTACCAGGCTTCCCAGCCGTCCCATTGCCGACTCCAGCTCCATCATCTGAGAGAGCGTCAGCTGATCGGGCTCTTTGCCCACCAGCACCCGGTTGAGCACCTGCTCCACCGCCTTCAGCTCCTCCTCGGTCAGCGGAATCGGTGACCGTACCGTTTTGGTGACCACGTTGTTCTCGGAGATCATCATAATCAAGAGGAAGCTGTAGGGCTCCATCAGCATCAGATTGAATCGGCGCACCGTCTGACTGCGGGGGTGGGAGCGCACCGCGATGGCGGGATAGTTGGTGAGGGTGGAGATCAGCCGCCCTGCGTCGTCGATGATGCGATCAAGCTGACGGGTTCGCTGGGTCAGGAGATCGTTGAGTTCGCGGATCTCGGTGGCAGTGCGGTCGTAGCTTTGCATCAGGCTGTCCACGTAGAAGCGGTAGCCCTGCTCGGAGGGGACTCGCCCTGCCGAGGTGTGGGGCTGCATGAGATAACCCATCTCGGTCAACTCGGCAAGCTCGTTACGGATGGTAGCCGACGACAGCGCGATCTGTCCTTTGCCTGCCAGCAGCTTGGAGCCTACCGGCTCGCCGCAGGCAATGTGTGCGTCGATCACCGCTTTGAGGATCTGTTTTTTTCGCTCACTGAGCTCGTGTTCCATCGTCTCACCTCCGAATCATTCGCTTGCTCGAATTAGCACTTGACTCGGTCGAGTGCTAATTTCTGATACTAATATACACCACAATTGCGACTATTTCTCGCAATTTGTGTGAACATTTTGTTAACAATGGTTTCTGCTTGTTTATTATTAGCAGGCAGAGTGCTAAAAAGTGCAAAAAAGCAAGGGACACCGATCAATTCTTTGCGCATTCTGCCCACCCGTCCCTTTCTCCACGCAAATACGCCGACCGCCCCCTCGGTGCGGGACGTTACCCGTTTTCGCCGTAGGGGCTGGCGCCCTCGACAGCCCACGCCGCCGCAGGCGGCATCGAACAAGATGCGCCGACCGTCACCTCCACGCAAACCATTCGAACGGGACGTCGAGGACGCCGTCCCCTACAGGGTTGGTGCGGATTCTCCCGCGCCGCCGTAGGCGGCATCGAACGGTCTGCACTGACCGTCACCTCCACGCAAACCATTCGAACGGGACGCCGAGGGCGCCGTCCTCTACGGAGACGGTGCGAACAATTTCCGCAAGACGTTGTAGGGGCGATTCACGAATCGCCCGCTTTGAACGCTTCCCACCAAAAAAACCTTCCGTGATCGGAAGGTTTTTTGATTCACTGATTCTTTTTCTTGGCTTTTTGTCTCTTCTTGATCTTGCGCACCTGCTTGAGCATATTCATCGCGTCGTGGATGGGGCGCACCTTGGACTCGCGGTGATTGACGATCACGGCGGGCAGCTCCGCCACTTCGTAGCCCTGTCGATCCGCTTCCATCAGCGCCTCCAGGTCGAAGGCAAAGCCGTTCTCCTCACACCGGTTAAAGATCGCCTTCGCCGCCTTTTGGGAAAAGCCCTTGATGCCCGCCTGCGAGTCGGAATGCGAAAATCCCGCCGCCACGGAGATGACCTTCAGATAGGTCTTGGACATCAGCTTCCGCAGGAAGGGATAGCCGTCGTAGCCGCCCAGCGTTCGGGAGCCGATGATCACGTCGCATCCACCCTCCTCGAATCGGGCGAGAAAATCAAAGATCAGATCGGTGCCGTAGGCAAGATCGCAGTCGGTAAACAGGACAAAATCGCCCTCTGCCGCCAGAACGCCGGTTCGCACCGCACAGCCCTTGCCGCGGTTGGGGCTATACTCCAGCACACGGAGGGCGGGATGATCCGCCGTCATCGCCCGCGCCAGCTCGGCACAGCCGTCGGTGGAGCCGTCGCTGACGAAGATCAGCTCGTAGTCGCCGGCAGACAACCTCGCCGCCATCGCCGCATCTACCGTACGGACGGTCTCCTCCACGATGGAGGATTCGTTATACATGGGAATTACAACAGATAGTTTCATAAATTACGGCTCATTTCTGAATTTCCACCAAAACCGCCTGCATACAGTAGCGCTCGTTGCTGTTGTGAGCGTTGGTACAGGTGGACAGGGTGATGATCTTGTCGTTTTCGTTAAAGGTGACGTCATCCACCTTGACGGCGGACGCCTTCATCTGATCGTTACAGAATTTCACGAAATCCTCGCCGGTGGCGAAATAGGTGGTGATATAACTGACGTCCTTATCCACCCGAACCTTTCGGATGGAGAAGGTCTTGTAAACGTAAATACCGTTCTCGGTGTAGATATAGATGTAGCGATTCTCGTTGAAGTAACTGCGGCTGAAGAAGTCGGAGATACAGCTGAACATCGCACCCGACGACATATTATGTCCGTAGATGACGGTATTATAGTTTTTCGAAAGATCTTTTTTGTTGCGGTAATCGGCAAAGATCGCGCCCGCCCGCAGATAGGTACGGTCAAAAGCGTGGTTGAGATAGTATTCGTTGTCCACGGTATGGACGACCGGGTAATCGATCTTGGTATCGGGAACGCTGATCCAGCCCAGCAGATCGCTGTTCTGCACCTTCAGGGCGTTCAGCTTGGCACGGATCTGCAGCATCAGCTCGGAGTCGGCGTCGGTCTGATCGGCACCGCCGGAATCGCCTGCCGAGATCACCGTACCGTATTCGGGAGTAGCGGCGTGCCACTCGCTTTTATCAGCAAGTGCGGCAGGGCCGAAGGGATTGCCGTTTCCGGCGTCCAGGTTTCCCCACAGATCGGACAGCCCGTCGTAATAATCATCGGCGACCTTGTAATCCACAAGGCTGGCTGCTACCGACGCCAGGCTGGCGACCAGTACCGCCACGCAAAGCAGAAGCGCACCCCAACGGATCAGACGGCTAAGGACGGTGCCTGCCCGTTTGGGAGCCGCCTTTTGATCGATATCGGCGGGCTTCAGAGAATGAAGAGACCCGATAAAGGGATCGCTCTCGGACAGCTTACGCCCCTGCTCGGGCTCGTGCTTGTGATCCATACCGTCTCCTCCTCTCGTTTGCGGTGTTCTTGCATTTATTATACAGAAATCACGGTTTATTTGCAAGACGTTTTCACATCATGTTGCAAAAATGTAACATCGCGTTCACAAAGAACGGTGTCCATCGCACCCGTGCGGGATGATTTCGTCTTGCGGGAGTTGTTCGCACCGCTCGTGCGGCTTGCACCAAAGTGACGGTTGGCGCGTCCCGTTCGGTGCCGCCTTCGGCGGCGCGGACGCGCAATGCGCGCCCCTATGGCGGATGGCAATCTGTTCGCACCAACCTTGTAGGGGACGACGTCCTCGGCGTCCCGTTCAAACGCCCTGCACAGAGATGCGGTCGGTGCATCTCGTTTGGGCGATACACCTCATCCGTCGCAGAAAGCGAAGCGTCTGCATCACACCTTCCCCTCAAGGGGAAGGCTTGGTTAGCAGAAATTGTTCGCACCGTCTCCGTAGGGGAGCGCATTGCGCTCCCGTCCGAACGGTCTGCACCAAGGTGACGGTTGGTGGGAATTGTCCGCACCAACCTTGTAGGGGACGACGCCCTCGGCGTCCCGCCCGAACGGTCTGCGCAGACGACCGAACAAGCAAACTCCCACAGCGATTGCCGTGGGAGTTTGGGTCAATGATTCTGCTGATAAATCTCCCCCGACAGCACCTTCTTCAGATACTGACCGGTAAAGGAGTGCTCGCACTCTGCCAGCTCCTCGGGGGTGCCGGTGGCAAGGATCGTACCGCCTCGGTCGCCGCCCTCGGGGCCGAGATCAATGATATAGTCGGCGGTCTTGATCATGTCCAGATTGTGCTCGATGACCAGCACGCTGTTGCCCGCGTCGGTGAGGCGGGACAACACCTCGATCAGCTTCCGCACGTCGGCGGAGTGCAGACCGGTGGTGGGTTCGTCCAGGATATACATGGTCTTGCCGGTGGAGCGCTTCGACAGCTCCGCCGCCAGCTTCACCCGCTGTGCCTCGCCGCCCGACAGGGTGGTGGAGGACTGCCCGATCTTGATATAGCCCAGCCCCACGTCGTAGAGGGTCTTCAGCCGTCGGTGGAGCTTCGGCAGACTTTCGAAGAAGTGCATTCCCTCCTCCACCGTCATATCCAGCACGTCGAAGATGGATTTTCCTTTGTACTTTACCTCCAGCGTGTCCCGATTGTACCGTTTTCCCTTGCAGGTGTCGCAGGTGACGTAGACGTCAGGGAGAAAGTGCATCTCGATCTTCTTGACGCCGTCGCCCTCGCAGGCCTCACAGCGTCCGCCCTTGATGTTGAAGGAGAAGCGACCGGGGCCGTAGCCGCGCGCCTTGGCGTCGGCGGTGGCGGCGAAGAGATCGCGGATGTCGTTGAACAGGCCGGTATAAGTGGCGGGATTGGAGCGGGGGGTGCGCCCGATGGGCGACTGGTCGATGGCGATGACCTTGTCCAGCTGATGCACGCCCTCCACACCGTCGCATTCGCCGGGGGTGGTGTAGGCACCGTTGAGATCGTGGGCGAGGGTGTTCAACAGGATGGAGTTGACCAGCGAGGACTTTCCGCTGCCCGACACACCGGTGACGCAGACGAACATCCCCAGCGGGATCTTCACGTCGATGTTCTTCAGATTGTGCTCTCTTGCACCCTTGATGGTGAGAAACATTCCGTTGCCCGGACGGCGCTGCTCGGGGATGGCGATCCGCTCTCTGCCCGACAGGAACGCGCCGGTGATGGATCGCTCGTCTGCCATGACCTCGGCGGGCGTGCCTGCCGACACCACCTCGCCGCCGTGGATGCCCGCGCCGGGGCCGATGTCCACGATGTAGTCGGACTCCGCCATGGTCTCCTCGTCGTGCTCGACGACGATGACCGTGTTGCCCATGTCGCGGAGTTTTTTCAGGGTGTTGATGAGCTTGCCGTTGTCCCGCTGGTGCAGACCTATGGAGGGCTCGTCCAGAATATAGATGACCCCCATCAGCGCGGAGCCGATCTGAGTCGCCAGACGGATGCGCTGTGCCTCGCCGCCCGACAGCGTGGCGGATTTGCGGGACAGGGTCAGGTATTCCAGACCCACCGAGCAGAGGAAGGACAGCCGTGCCTTCACTTCCTTCACGATCTCGCGGGCGATAATCCATTCGGTATCGGTGAAGGTGAGACCTTCCACAAAATCCAGCGCCTCGGAAACTGCCATGGAACAGAATTCGTGAATGTTCTTGCCGCCTATCGTCACGGCAAGGATGGAGGGAGACAGTCTGGCTCCCTTACAGTCGGGGCAGATGACCTCCTCCATAAATTCGTCGTAGTATTCGCCGCCGCCCCACTGCTTGCGCCGCTGCTCGATCATGGGGATCAGACCTTCAAACGCCAGCGTCTGATGGGAGATGCGCTTTTCAAACACGCGGTTGACCGAATACATATGATCCTCGTCGCCGTAGAAGAGCACCTTCAGCGCCTGCTTGGAGTATTTGCGGATGGGGGTGTCCAGCGTAAAGCCGTAGTTTTTGCCCACCGCCTGGAACAGCGGGCCGTTCCAGGTGCCGTCGTCCAGCGACTTGAAGCCGTTGACCCGCACCGCGCCCTGCCGCAGCGACAGGTTCTGGTCAGGAATGATCTTGGCAGGCGACAGACGAGGCTGCTCGCCAAGTCCCGAGCAGGTGGGGCAGGCGCCCAGGGGATTGTTGAAGGAGAACATCCGAGGCTCCAGCTCGCCGAAGGAGATGTTGTGCTCCTCGCAGGCGAAGTTGAGGGAGAAGGTCATCTCCTCCTCGGTGTTGTTGCCTGCCTCATCCCGCTTCATCACCACCACGGTCAGGTTGCCGTCGCTCTGACGGAGCGCGCTCTCCACCGAATCGGCAAGGCGGGGGCGGATGCCCTCGCGGATCGCCAGGCGGTCGACCACGATCTCTACGGTGTGACGAAGGTTCTTGTCGAGGATGATGTCCTCGGTCAGCTCGTAGATGCTACCGTCCACCCGCACGCGGACAAAGCCGCTTCGTTTTGCCTCGTCCAGCACCTTGACGTGGGTGCCCTTTTTGGCGCGTACCACGGGCGAGAGGATCATAAAGCGCGTCCCTTCGGGGAGAGCGAGAATCTGCTCGATGATATTGTCCACAGTCTGACGGCGGATCTCCTTGCCGCAGACGGGACAGTGCGGCACGCCCACTCTGGCATACAAGAGACGGAGGTAGTCGTAGATCTCGGTGACCGTACCCACGGTGGAGCGGGGGTTCTTGGAGGTGGTCTTCTGATCGATGGAAATAGCGGGAGACAGACCCTCGATGAAGTCCACGTCGGGCTTGTCCAGTTGCCCCAAGAACATACGGGCGTAGGAGGACAGGGACTCCACGAAGCGGCGGTGTCCCTCGGCGTAGAGGGTATCGAAGGCAAGGGAGGACTTACCGCTGCCCGAAAGTCCGGTGAACACCACCAGCTTGTCTCTGGGGATCTCCAGATTGATATTTTTCAGATTGTTGGCGCGTGCGCCCTTGATGATGATCTTTTTGTTTGACATTGTTTAACCTCAACTATAATTCATCCGCGAAGATGTATTCGCACTTACGGGGGATAACGGTAGATGTTCGCACCAACCTTGTAGGGGAGCGCATTGCGCTCCCGTCCGAACGGTTCGCACGGAGACAGAATCGGTGCGAATCGTAGGGCGATACACCTCATCCGTCGCAGAAAGCGAAGCGTCTGCATCACACCTTCCCCTCAAGGGGAAGGCGTGATTGGTGGGAATTGTTCGCACCAACCTTGTAGGGGAGCGCATTGCGCTCCCGTTCGTACGGTCTGCACCAAGGCAACGGTCGGTGGGAATCGTTTGGGCGATACACCTCATCCACCGCTTCGCGGTCCCCCTTCCCCTAAAGGGGAAGGCTTGGTTTGTTCGCGCGCACCCGGTAGGGGAGGGGCTTGCTCCTCCCGTTCGTTCTGCAAAAGCCTATCGCATTCCCCCCGACGAGATCTGTTTCTCCTCTTGCAGGAACGCCTTTCCCAGCGCATGGCGGATTGCCGCTTCCGCAAACTCGTTGGCATCGAAGGTACTTGCCATCTCCCCATGATTGGGCGGCAGAGACGTCACCTCGTCCTCCCAGCGACGTTGGCTGAGCCAGGACGTGGGCGACGGGATATACCGTCCGCCTTCCGCAGTCCACGCAGATGACCGCATCTGACGGTCGATCGCAGTCAACATAGCATCCAGCAGAAAGGTATCGGGATCGAGCTTGTCCCAAGCCTTGCGTGCCGCCACCTTATTCTCCTTTTTGGGATATCTCTCCCAAAACACAGCGAAGCGGCGCTCCCGATCCCCTGCGGGATCGGTATTCGTATTTGTGTTTGTAATCGCATTCGTATTTGTTATTGTATTTGTACTTGTATTTGTAGCTTCGGTTTGCTTACTTTTGCTTCCGTTTGCTTTCCCGCCCTTGGCACCGTTTTCCGCTCTTTGGACGGACGCCGCTCTCGCTCGCTCAATTTGAGGAAAGATGAAGGATGCCGCCATCCCCGCCATTCCCGAAAATTGAGGAATTTCCCCGCCGTTTTGATGAAAATCCACCATTGCAAGGAGCAATTCCTTGCATTCCTCTCCGCTGAGCGCAGAAAACGGCTGGCACCAATCGTAAAAAAATGGCATGAAGGATTGCTTTTTCGTCATGCCGATCACCTCACTTTCGTTATTGATTATACCAATCGCGAAAGTATGATACAGTTGCAAATCGTTGCAACTTTGCAACAATTTGCAACAAATCGATAGGGATGGGACACGGCACAAGCGATTTCGCCGCACGAATACGGTACGAGATGTCAACCCTTTTGAGCGGGGCTGTCTGCTCAGTGAAGATGCCCTTTCACCCAAGCATCCACGGCGTCTGCCACCTCAGGGACGCTCTTGTCGGTGATGTCCAGCGTCTCAAATCGCAGATCGCCCAGCCTGTCGTGGGTTTGGAAATAGCGATTGTAGTCCGCCGAGCTTTGCAGCCAGCCCTCGTCGGTAATTCCTCGCCCCTCGGTCATGCGACGGCGCAGAGCGCTCTCCTCGCAGGTGAGGGCGAGACAGTAGATCTGTGAAAAGAAGCGGCAGTTGTAGGTACGGTGGAGCTTGTCGAGACAGCCCGCCATGGTCCACAGCACCGGCTTGTCGCTCTGCATCAGGTTGCGGGAGAGACTGAGCATCTGCTCCACCTGCGCCAGATAGTCTTCGTCGGTCTCGTGGGGCATGAGATTGTAGAAAATATCGGCGTCCAGCACGATATAATCGGTCTCTCTTTGAAGCAGCTCTTGCGCCGTGGTGGTCTTGCCCACGCCGCTGCACCCCGTGAGGATGAAGAGGGGGAGCCGCTTGTATTGCCAGCGGTGACCGCATCGGGGGCAGGCAATCTCGGTTTCGGTGACGGTTTTGTCCCAGCGGTAGTTGCCGCAATTCGGGCAGGTTCCAATCATGATGCGGTCTCCTTTGTCGAAATACGATCACACAATCTCGTAGGGGCGATTCACGAATCGCCCGTCGTGCGTTCTGCACGGAGATAGAGTCGTGCGTACCGTTTGTTGCCGCCTACGGCGGTGCGGACGCGCATTGCGCGCCCCTACGGCGGGGATCGTGAGATGTTCGCACCGTCTTTGTAGGGAACGGTCTTGTAAGGAGCGTAGCGACGGAATAGCGAAGCGTCCCGTTCCGTTCGAACAACCCGCACGGAGGTAACGGTCGGTGGGAATTGTTCGCACCAACCTTGTAGGGGCGCGCATTGCGCGCCCGTCCGAACGGTCTGCACCAAGGCAACGGTCGGCGCGTTCTGCTCGATGCCGCCTACGGCGGCGCGGAACGGTCAAGACCGTTCCCTACAATGTCTTGCGGGAATTGTTCGCCCCTACGGCGAAAACGGGTAACGCCCTGCACCAAGGCAGCGGTCGGTGGGAGTCGTTCGACCCTCTCACCCGCCTACGGCGGGATGCTCCATGCAGTTGCGGAGCAACTGCGACGGAGGGAGAGCCTATCCGCGCCCCCTTCTATCCCCGCCCGACAAGAATTTGTCGGGCATTTATAAAAGTTCTTGAAGTCCAGAAACTTCTTTCAAGAAGTTTCTGGTGGGGTGCAGGGGTGAAACCCCTGCTTAATTCCCCTGCAAAGCGCGGATACGGTCGCGCAGCTCGGCGGCGGTTTCGAAATCGAGGCGCGCGGCGGCGTCCCGCATCTGCTTTTCCAGCTCGGGGATAGATTCGGGGACGGGCGCGACCTTCGGCGGTCTGCCGGGCTTTCCCTTCCCTTTCTTCTTATCCTTGTCCTCGTCCTTGCTGCCCAGGTCGATCAGCTCGCGGACGGGCTTGATAATCGTCTGCGGCACGATGCCGTTTGCCTCGTTGTACGCCTCCTGAATGGCGCGGCGACGGTCGGTCTCGCGGATCGCCGCCTGCATGGAGGCGGTCATTTTGTCAGCGTACATGATGACTCTGCCCTCGGCGTTTCGGGCGGCACGTCCGATGGTCTGAATCAGCGCCGTCTCGCCGCGAAGGAAGCCCTCCTTGTCGGCGTCGAGGATCGCCACCAGCGACACCTCGGGGATGTCCAGCCCCTCTCGCAGAAGGTTGACCCCCACCAGCACGTCGAACACGCCAAGGCGCAGATCGCGGATGATCTCGGTGCGCTCCACCGTCTCTACGTTGTGGTGGATGTACTTGACCTTGATCAGGTTCATTTCCAGATACTCGGTCAGATCCTCCGCCATCTTCTTGGTCAGGGTCGTGACCAGCACCCGCTCGCCCCGCTCTGCGCGGATGCGGATCTCACCCATCAAATCGTCGATCTGCCCTTCGATAGGGCGCACCTCCACCTTGGGATCGACCAGCCCCGTGGGACGGATCAGCTGCTCGGCGATCTGACCGCTACGGCTTCGCTCGTACTCACCGGGCGTCGCCGAAACGTAGATCACCTGATTGATCTTTTTCTCAAATTCGTGGAAATACAGCGGACGGTTGTCGTACGCCGAGGGAAGACGGAATCCAAAATCTACCAGCGACTTCTTCCGCGCGCTGTCGCCGCCGCTCATGCCCCGCACCTGCGGGAGCGTGACGTGGCTCTCGTCGATGAACATCAGAAAATCGTCGGGGAAATAGTCTAAGAGGGTGTAGGGCGTGCTCCCCGCAGGTCTGCCCGAGAAGATGCGGGAGTAGTTCTCCACGCCCGAGCAAAATCCCACCTCACGGAGCATTTCCAGATCGTACTTCGTCCGCTCCTCAATGCGCTGGGCTTCGATATATTTGTTTTGTTCCTTGAACCACTTCACCCGCTCCTCCATCTCGGAGTAGATCTCCTCGAACGCCGCCTCACGGCGATCCTCGGAGATGGCGTAGTGGGTGGCGGGGAAGATGCAGGCGTAGGAGATGCTGCGCAGCACCTCACCCGTGACCACGTGCGCCTCGGTGATCCGCTCGATCTCGTCACCCCAAAACTCCACGCGGATGGCTTTCTTGTCCTGGGATGCGGGAAGCACCTCCACCACGTCGCCGCGCACCCGAAATCGGTCGCGGGCGAAGGCAAGGTCGTTGCGGGTGTAGTTCATGGCGATGAGGCGGGCGATCATCTCCTCACGGGAGAGCGTTGCCCCCACGCGGAGCGCCAGCACCTGCTCCTCGTAGGCGTTAGGGTCGCCCAGCGAGTAGATGCAGGACACGCTGGCAACGATGATCACGTCCCGCCGCTCAAAGAGTGCGGAGGTGGCAGAATGACGCAGACGGTCGATCTCGTCATTGACCGCCGAGTCTTTTTCGATATATAAATCCTTGCCCGGGATGTACGCCTCGGGCTGGTAGTAATCGTAGTAAGATACGAAATACTCCACGGCGTTGTCGGGGAAAAACTCCCGAAACTCGCCGCAAAGCTGAGCGGCAAGGGTCTTGTTGTGGGCAAGCACCAGAGTGGGTTTGTTCACGCGGGCGATGATGTTCGCCATGGTGAAGGTCTTGCCCGATCCGGTGACGCCCAAGAGGGTCTGCTCCTGGATGCCTGCCTCCACCCCCGCCGTCAGGCGGTCGATGGCTTCGGGCTGGTCGCCCGTGGGCTGATAGGTACTGTTTAGTTTGAAGTTTCCCGTGAGTTTGTTGTTTCCGAAGATTCCCATACCTGCTCCTTTCGATTAGTTGATGTGAATGATTTGCACAAAGACGAAAATAGGCGGTGCGAACAATTCCCGCCAATCATGCCTTCCCCTTTAGGGGAAGGGGGACCGCGAAGCGGTGGATGAGGTGTATCGAACGATTCCCACCGACCGTCGCCTCTGTGCAAACCGTTCGGGCGGGAGGAGCAAGCCCCTCCCCTACCGGGTGCGCGGATAGGCTCTCCCTCTGGGAGAGCTCCCGCCATAGGCGGGTGAGAGGGGCGAACGCCTTCCACCGACCGCACGTTTGTGCAGACCGTTCGAACGGCGGGGCGGTGCGAACAATTCCCACCAATCACGCCTTCCCCTTGAGGGGAAGGTGTGATGCAGACGCTTCGCTTTCTGTGGAATTGTCAAGAAATGTGCAGTCAAAAAATCCCCTAAATATGATAACGGGTGATGATTGCATCTGAATTGACGGAGT
>JAFTOC010000061.1 GCA_017451585.1 Clostridia bacterium | reverse complement strand
TCTGCCTCACGGAACGGTCAAGACCGTTCCCTACAGACAAACCATTATCATTGCGATCCAATTCGTTGCCAAAGCCACGATCCGTTATGTCTTCGACGTTATTCGTAGGGAACGGTCTTGACCGTTCCGTCGAACGTCTATCGCGGGTGTGGTCTGCTTGCGCGTTGATAGAATGCAAAAATCGCAAAAAATCTTGCGAATCCTATTGTAATTTTCGATATTTGTGGTATAATAAAGATACCACACAAATTGAATATTTTTTGATAGGCTAAAAAGGCGAAGTGTACATTTTTTTACCCTCGGTAAAAATGTATGCTCTGTTTTCGTATACTTCGCTTTTGGAATGCCTAGTTAAGATATGAATTCAATTTGTGTGGTAGCAAATGAGCCATACATTTTTATAAGTGCGTGGTTTCGGCTGCGCACTATTTTATTTGAAGGAGAAGGACTATGAAGAAATGGATCATGCTTTTACTTACGCTTGCAACAGTACTGACTGCGGTGGTGATGTTTGCTCTGCCGGTCAGTGCCCAGACGGCGAGCGGTAAGTGCGGCGCAGAAGGCGACGGCTCCAATCTGACCTGGACGGTAAATACCGATACGGGTGTATTGGAAATTAAGGGCAAAGGCGCAATGGAGGATTATGATTCCTTTGATGCACCTTGGCATTCATACGGGTTTTATGTAAAAAACGTAATTCTGCCCGATGGATTGACTAATATTGGCGATCATGCGTTTGAATCATGTTATAGAATTACCGGTATAACTATTCCCGGCAGTGTGAAAGTAATTGGGGCATATGCGTTTGACGATGCCCACTTGACAAGCCTCACCATTCCGAACGGAGTGACTACGATTAAAGAACAAGCATTTGACGGGTGCAGAGAACTGACCAGCGTGAAAATCCCCGGTAGCGTTAAAACGATCGACAGTATGGCGTTCTATGGTTGCGAAAGCCTTACAAGCCTTACGATTTCCGATGGTGTGACCACTATCGGAAACGACGCATTCAGAGGTTGCGAAAATTTGAAAAATATAGCATTTCCCGATAGTGTGACCTCATTGGGATCACTGGTATGCTACGATACAGCCTATTACAAGGACAGAGCCAATTGGACGGGCGATGCGTTATATGTCGGTCGCCATTTGGTGACGGTGATGAGCGAACAACCTGTAGATAAGTTCACCGTTCGAGAAGGCACCTTGACGATTCCGGCTTCTTGCTTTTCATACGATGAGGAGCTTGTCGAGGTTATTATCCCTGACAGCGTCGTTGGGATCGGTGAGAGCGCATTTTATAACTGCAAAAAACTTACGAACCTTGTGATCCCCGATAGCGTAGTCGTGATCGGGAAAAATGCGTTTAAAAATTGTCAATCTCTGACGAGCGCAGTTATTCCCGACGGTGTGACCACGATTGAGGAAGAGACGTTTTACGGTTGCTCAAATCTTTCGAGTGTGGTGATCCCCAATAGCGTAGTTGCGATTGGTAAAAAAGCGTTTTCGGGGTGTTCTGATCTGACGAGTGTAGTCATTCCCGATAGCGTAACCACTATTGGAGAAAGCGCATTTCAGTCCGTACATTGTACAGATGTAGTGATAGGTAGCGGTGTAACGGAAATTGGGGAAGAGGCGTTCTCCGGATACAACGTTTTGGAGAATCTTTACCTTAAGTCCCCTGCGATTGCCAATCAATTAACCTCTTCCGAAGCGTGTGGAGAGTTGCTTAAATCTGCAACCTCGGTTATGATCGCGAATGAGATCGGGGCGGTTCCGGAATATATCATCGAGAATTATCCGTACACCTCGTCGGAAACCTACGAGGGAGTTGCCTATACGGTTTATACCAAAATCGCACCTCCTCCGGAGACTACCCCCGATGCGGGCGGAGAAGTGACCGACGCGCCCGCGACTACCGACACTCCTGTTACCGACGCGCCCGCGACCACCGATAAGCCCGCCACGGATGCTCCTGCGACCACCGACGCTCCCGTCACCACTCCCGACGCGGGCGGGGACGTGACTGACGCACCTGTCACCACCACGGCACCCACCACCACCCAGCAGGTGCCTACGACCACCGCGCCCGTCACCGATGCGGACGCTGACACCGACGCTGTCGAGGACAAAGCGGCGACCTTTCCCATTTGGGTCGCTCTGCTCATCGTAGCGGCGCTGGGTGTGGTTGTAGTGATCGTTCTGATAGTCAAGAAAAAGAACGAAAAAGCTTAATGAGCGTTCTCTCTATCCAAAATCCTCCCTTTTCTCGCGAGAAGGGAGGATTTTTGCGCCGTTTGCGCAATCCCGTTGCTCCTTTCGTCCGCCGTCTCCGTCTCGGGCATCACCTTGATCATCGCCATCGTCTCTCTTGATCATCGCCATCGTCTCTGTAGGGGCGCGCATTGCGCGTCCGCTCCTTGCGCCAACCGCCATAGCACATTGTTACAGACCGTACAAGCGGACGCGCAATGCGCGCCCCTACAGAGTGCGGATCAATGGCGCATTTTGAATGCGCGCGTGCAAACTCGCCTGCGTGTGTGGAATTATGTATAAAAATCCGACAAAATCGCAAATTCGTATTGACAAATTGGTGAAATTATGGTAGAGTAAATACGGATATGATCCGAAAATTTTTTCCTCAGCGAAAGGAATATTACTTATGAAACTCAGACCTCCGTCTGTCCCGCTGATCACAGTGGACCCCTATTTCTCCGTATGGTCTCCTGCGGACAAACTCACCGATTCTACCACCGAGCACTGGACCGGTAAGCCCAACACCATGATCGGCACCGTCAACGTGGACGGCACCGACTATATCTTCATGGGCAGAGCCAATAAACAGCTTCCCAAGATGGAGCAGGTCGATCTGAAGGTGACTGCGCTCTCCACCGAGTACACCTTCGAAGGCGCAGGCATCAAGCTGACCGCCCTCTTCTCCACCCCCCTGCTGCCCGACGATTACTACTACTTCACCCGTCCCATCTCCTACCTGAAGCTCTCCTATACCTCTATCGACGGCGCATCTCACACCGTTACCGCTAAGGTCGCAGTATCCGAGGAAATCTGTCTGGACTTCCGCGGCTTCGGCAAGGTGGACACCGAGGTCATGACGCTGGGCGACGGCATCGCTACCGCTAAGATCGGCAACCGCGATCAGCGCGTTCTGGCACGTCGCGGCGACGACATCCGTATCGACTGGGGTTACTTCTATCTCTCCACCAAGGGCGGCAAGGCTTCCGTTGAGGAAATTCCTATGGCGTTCCGCGAAAGAGAGCGTCACGGCGAGTCTATCTTTATGACCTTCGTGACCGCTGAAAACACCGTCACCGAGTGCGGCACTCTCTTCACCTTCGCGTACGACGACGTGGAGTCGATGATCTACTTCGGCGAGCGTCTCAAGACCTGGTGGAGCAAGGACGGCGCGCTGATCACCGACGAGATCGTCAAGGCTTACGCCGATTACGCCGACGTAATGGTCAAGGCAGACGCCTTCTCCGCTAAGCTGGCATCCGACGCGGAGGCTGCAGGCGGCAAGGAATACGCTGAGCTCTTGGAGCTTGCTTACCGTCAGGTTTGCGCCGCGCACAAGCTGGTGCTGGACACCGACGGCAATATCCTGTACATCTCCAAGGAGTGCCACTCCAACGGTTGTGCCGCTACGGTTGACGTTTCCTACCCCTCCATCCCCATGTTCCTGCTGTACAATCCCGAGCTGGTAGCAGGCATGATGAGACCCATTTATAAATACTCCCGCGGCGACGAGTGGTCGAAGAAGCTGCAGTTCGACTTCGCTCCTCACGACGCAGGTCAGTATCCTCACGTCAACGGTCAGGTTTACGCCGACAACAACCGCGACGGTCAGATGCCCGTTGAGGAATGCGGCAACATGATCGTGATGGCAGCAACTCACGCCATCGCTTCCGGCGACGTTTCCTTTGCTAAAGAAAACATGGATCTCTTGGAGCTGTGGGCAAACTATCTGCTGAAGTACGGTGCAGACCCCGAAAACCAGCTTTGCACCGACGACTTTGCAGGACATCTGGCGCACAACTGCAACCTGTCGCTGAAGGCGATCTCCGGCATCATCGGTCTGTCTCTGATCTACAAGATGATGGGCGAGACCGCAAAGGCGGACGAATATCTTGCGAAGGCGAAGGAACTGGCGGCAGATTGGGCTGTTCGTGCTTCCAACGGCGACGGCTCCTACCGTCTGGCGTTCGACCGTCCCGGCTCCTTCTCCATGAAGTACAACATCGTTTGGGATAAGCTGTTCGGCACGGGCGTCATGGACAAGAACGTGATCGCTACCGAGGTTGCTTCCTATAAGGAAAAGACCTATCCCTACGGTCTGCCGCTGGACAACCGCAAGCCCTATACCAAGTCCGACTGGCTGGTTTGGACTGCGACCCTGGCAGAAGACAAGGCAACCTTCGAAGAGATGATCCATCCCCTGTGGCTGACCTACAACTTCTCCGACTCCCGTTGCCCTATGACCGACTGGTACTGGGTACACACCGGTCAGCAGGTCGGTTTCCGCCATCGCTCCGTACAGGGCGGACTCTTCATCAAGCTCCTGGAAGCTTCCGGCAAGATGAAGATGAATTGAAATTAAATCTAAATAAAGGGGAACTTCTTGCAAGAAGTTCCCCTTTAGATCCCTTCAAGAACTCTTGAAAGGCGCGACGAATACTCGTCGAGCGGGAGGGAAAGTGCTGTTCTTCGATAGTATCGCGAACACACGCTTGCAAAGTTCGGCACAAAAATATCCCCCTCATACGAGGGGGATTGTTCAGTTATGTGTGCTCACCATAAAAACTTATGTCCGTAGTAAAATGGCCAATAAAACTCGTCTGCGCTGCCGCCATGGGCGGTCTGTTGCAATTGTTCGTGAGTGATCTCCCAGCAAACTTGTTGGTCATTCCACTCTAGATCTACCAGAGTGGCGTACTCGCAATCGCCAAAGATATATAATACTTTGGCTGACTCTCTTTCTTTGTACGAGAGGATCTTAATGTCATAAATTAGCTCGTCATATATCGCCTGCAATTCAGATGGATCGAAATCCGCCAGTTTTTGGTCGGCATTTCGGGAAAGAATTTCGGCTTGAATGTAGGGGACGATCAGGAGTGCCAAGAGAATTACCAGTATAGCAACAGGACTCCAACGGCGTACTGCCTTTTTGATTTTGGTTCGCTTCAATACTTCATCGGATGGACCGATGCCGAGCATCTCATCCCAATGGTTGGAACTATTCATGTGATTGCCCTCCTGTTTGTGTTTGTTCGAAGCTGAAAACTGAATATCATTCGCCTCTATCAATAGTGTACAACGGAATTGTGAGTTTGTCAATGGAAGGTTGTGTGAATTTACGATTCTTTCATAAAAACGACATTACTTTATCAACCCGCCAGCCAAGGAGATTGATAATAGCTTTCCTACAGACCCAGCCAAGGAAGATGGGGTGGAGCTCGAGGAGGGGAAGAGAACTTCGGCGTCTGAGATGGTTTCTTCCCCTCCTCGAATTACAATTCGGCAAAGCCGAATTGTTTCCTTGCATTTCCATCGGTTATTCCAAGTCTCCATCTCGGCGAGCGGGGGACTGCTGGATGTCACGGAACATCGGTAGTGTTAGAAACGGAACGGGACGCTTCGCTATTCCGTCGCTACGCTCCTTACAAGACCGTTCCCTACAGAGGATTGTTGTTGAGCGCATCATTATCACGCTCTCAGTGGATTTCCCCGCAAAAATCCCCGAAATTTCTCCGAAAAAATGCGCAAAAGGGCTTGACAAGGGACAAGATTTGTGGTAAACTATACTCACCTCTGCGAGGAGGGTTCTTTTTTCGTACGGAGAAAACACGAAATCCCCGGTATGCAACCTCGTCTGAGGGAGGTAAACGAAGAAAAAGTCCGCTTTTTCTAATTTTTTAGGAGGTGCCGAATTGAGAGTCAAAGTCACTATGGTTTGCAGCGAGTGCAAGCAGAGAAACTACAACACCAAGAAGAACAAGAAGAATGACCCCGACAGACTGGAAATGAACAAGTATTGCCGTTTCTGCAGAAAGCATACTCTGCACAAGGAATCTAAGTAAGGAGGGCATTCACAATGGCAGAAGAAAAGAACGCGGTGGAAACCGCAAAGCCCAAGAAGGAAAAGACCCCCAAAGCTCAGAAGGAAAAAGGCAAGATCGCAAAGTTCTTTGCCGACCTGAAGAGTGAACGCAAAAAGATCACTTGGTATTCCAAAAAGGATACCATGAAGTCTTCCGCGCTCGTTATCGGCGTTCTGGTCGTATTCGCCGCTGTTATCTTCGGCGTAGACTGGTGCTTCGCAAATCTGATTGCGCTCCTGGCTAAGCTTGGTTAAGTTATGGCAGTGGATCTGAATCAGTACGCAGAAGGCATCCGTTGGTACGTGGTGCACACGTACTCCGGATACGAGAACAAGGTCAAGACTAATCTGGAGAAGATCGTCGAAAACCGCTCGCTACAGGATCTGATCTTCGATATCAAGATCCCTACCGAGACGGTCATCGAGGGTGAAGGAGAGGACCGCAAGGAAGTTGAGGTCAAACTCTTCCCCAGCTACGTTATGGTCAAGATGATCATGAACGACAAGTCCTGGCACGTGATCCGGAATATCACCGGCGTTACCGGCTTCGTGGGTCCCGGAAGCGCACCCGTTCCGCTCTCTGACGCAGAGGTGGAAGCGCTGGGTGTCGAACGCTCCGACGCTCTTCCCAAGCTGGGCTACAACGTTGGCGACAACGTGCGGATCATCCGCGGCGCGATGAAGGATTTCATCGGGCGCGTGGACGAGATCTCCCCCGACTGCAAGAAAATCAAAGTGCTCGCATCCCTCTTCGGACGCGAGACCCCCGTGGAACTGGACGCCGACGACGTCGAGCTCTATCGGATGTAACCTGTGACAGATTTAATCTGTTTGAATCGTCATCTTTTTCGATACGCGCGCCACGGCTTGCAAGCTTGCGGCGGTGGATTGCCCGTGCGTATTCTGTGGGAGAGGGTAAATTTTGTTTCATGCCCTCGCGTCAATAACCACATCGGAGGTGTAAATTACTATGGCAAAGAAAATTACCGGCTATATTAAACTTCAGCTGCCCGCAGGCAAAGCACTCCCCGGCCCCCCCGTCGGTCCTGCTCTGGGTGCGCACAGCGTTTCCATTCCTAACTTCATCAATGAGTTCAACGAAAGAACCAAGGCGCAGATCGGTCTGATCGTTCCCGTTATCATCACCGTTTACGCTGACCGTACCTTCACCTTCATCGTGAAGACTCCTCCCGTACCTGTGCTGATCAAGAAGGCTGCAGGTATCGAGTCCGGCTCCGCAACTCCCAACAAGACCAAGGTTGCTTCCCTGACTATGGCTCAGGTGACCGAGATCGCTACTACCAAGATGCCCGACCTGAACGCCGCTTCTCTGGAAGCCGCTATCAGCATGGTCAAGGGCACCGCACGCAGCATGGGCGTTACCGTGACCGAGTAAGATAGGAGGATAGAAGAATGGCTACTAAAGGTAAGAAGTATCAGGACAGCGCAAAGCTGGTTGAAAGAACGAAACTGTATGATTCCGCCGAGGCACTGGGTCTGGTTTGCCAGACTGCTAAGGCAAAGTTCGACGAGACCGTTGAGGTTCACGTCAGACTGGGCGTTGACTCCCGTCACGCTGACCAGCAGGTCAGAGGCGCTGTTGTCCTCCCCAACGGTACCGGTAAGAAGGTACGTGTGCTCGCTCTGGTAAAGGGCGACAAGGCTGCTGAGGCAACCGCTGCAGGCGCAGATTACGTCGGCGCTGAAGAGTACATCGAAAAGATCCAGAAGGAAAACTGGTTCGAGTTCGATATCATCGTTACCACTCCCAACATGATGGGTCTGATCGGTCGTCTGGGCCGTGTTCTGGGTCCCAAGGGTCTGATGCCTAACCCCAAGGCAGGCACCGTTACCATGGAGATCGGCAAGGCTGTTACCGAGGCGAAGGCAGGTAAGATCGAGTACCGTCTGGATAAGTCCAACATTATCCACTGCCCCATCGGCAAGGTTTCCTTCGGCGTTGAGAAGCTCGACGAGAACTTCGGTACTCTGATGAGCGCGATCATCAAGGCGAAGCCCGCTGCTGCCAAGGGTCAGTATATCAAGAGCTGTGTCCTGGCATCCACTATGGGTCCCGGCGTCAAGGTGAACTCTTCCAAGCTTGGCTAATTGCGAAAAAAGGGACTACCGAGGTAGTTCCTTTTTTCATTTTCGAAAACTGTCGATCAAAGGGTTTGTGATAGAATGAATACCAATCAACTGAAGCTCATCGACTGCCTTCTGCTGTGGGGCATTTGCTTTTTGCTGTTTGCCGTAGCAGGCGGACTTTTGTCCGGCGTGATCGGCATCTGGGCGTATTATCTCTGTCAGATCGCCGCGACGGCGGCGACGCTGATCGTGGCGCGCCGCACCGGCTTTGCCGCGAAAAAGCTGCTTGCCGGCGGCGGACAGTCCATCGGACAAACGGCAGGCGGTGCGTTGGTGTGGGTCGGATGTATCTTGATGGCGCTCCCGTGCGTCCTGTTCGTCCACCTGCTGGTGCCCGGCTTTGCCGTCACCACCTTCCACGTCTATGACTATACCTCCTCCCACTGGGCGGTGGCAGGGATCATCCTGCTGTCGGGCGTATGCGAGAGCATCCTGTTTGACGGCTTCCTGTTCCCGCGTCTGCGGGGACTTGGTAAGGAGCGTCCGTGGCTGCCCTATCTGCTGATCGGTCTGCTGGGCGGTCTGTATCACGCCGACCTGTACGTCCTGCTTCCGATGGGGCTGTTCTCGGCGGGGATCGCGTACGTGCGCTCCAGGGCGGGCGGTATCGCCCTGCCGATGATCCTGCGGACGCTGACCGTGCTGGTCACAACGGCGTATATGCAGGTGTCCGACGCCGGAGAGGAGCTGCTCGGCACGTCCATGGGGCTTTTGCAGGTCGTCGGCTTTGCGCTGATCTTTATCGGCGCGGCATTCCCGGCGATCGTTTGCGGAGCTGGTTGTCTGGGCGACTTCAAGGGGCGATCCCTGCTTGAAAAAGCCTTGGTGATCGCGATTCCCATTGTGCTGATCGCGGCGGGATGCGGAATCTCCGCGGTCTGATCCTATCAAACGAAAGGAACTTGTTATGAACTATATTACCGAAGGACTTTCCCTTGCAGGCGGAACGTCTGCATTGCTGCGTTTTTTTGAGGATATTTGCAAAATTCCACACGGCTCGGGCAACGAGCAGGCGATCTCCGACTATCTGATGGAGTTTGCCCGCGCCCGAGGACTTTCCTGCTATCAGGACGAGGCGCTGAACGTGCTGATCGTCAAGGAAGCCACTCCCGACTGCGCCCACAAGCCCGCTCTGCTTCTCCAGGGGCACATGGACATGGTCTGTGAGAAAAATTCCGACGTGGCGCACGACTTTCTAACCGATCCCATCGTCCCCTACATCGACGGCGATTGGATGCGGGCTCGCGGCACGACGCTGGGCGGCGACGACGGCATCGCGGTTGCCATCATCATGGCGATTTTGGATGACGATACCATTTCTCATCCCAAGCTGGAATGTCTGATCACCACCGGCGAGGAGACTCGCATGGAGGGTGCAGGCAGATTCGACTACTCTCGCATCACCGCCCGTCGGCTGATCAATCTGGACTCGGAGGATGAGGGCGTTGCCACCGCCTCCTGCGCAGGCGGTATGGATCTGATGTACACCCTCCCCACCGACCGCATTTCCTGCCCCGGCAGACCCATCAAGATCACGGTGAAGGGGCTGGCAGGCGGTCACTCGGGCGCCGATATCCACCTCTGCCGCGGTAATGCCAACCGCATTTTGGGACGGCTGTTGGCGGTGCTTTACGAGGATACCCCCTTCAATCTGGTGACGGTTTCGGGGGGAAATAAGCGCAACGCCATCCCCCGCGAGGCGGTTGCCGAGATCTTTGTGGACGATCCCAAGGCGGCGACGGCGATCCTGCTGGCTGAGGAAGCCAAGCTGAAGAAGGAGCTGTCCGACGCCGATGCCGGCTTCAAGCTACTGGTAGGAAAGGGCGCTCCTGCCGATGCGATGCTGACCTACAAGGACAGCTCCACCGTCATCAATCTGCTGACCCTCCTTCCCGACGGCGTGGTGGCGATGTCCCCCTTCGTGGAGGGATTCGTCCGCACCTCCTCCAACACCGGCGTGGTGACCACCACCTCCGAGGCGGTGCAGGTGGCGGTGATGGCGCGCTCCTCCTCGGACAGCGAGATGGATGCGCTGACCCTGACCTTCAAACGGCTCGCCAAGGCGCTGAACGTGGAGATGGTCATCGAAGACCGTCACGCAGGCTGGGATTTTGACCCGAACTCTAAGCTGGCAACCGACTTCGTGGAGGTCTACAAGGAGACCTTCGGCGCGTACTCGACTCCCGTGGTCAATGCGATCCACGCAGGATTGGAGTGCGGCATCATCGTCTCTGCCCTCGACGGCGAGTGCGACGCCATCTCTATCGGGCCCACCCTCCGCGACATCCACACCCCCGACGAGGCACTCTATATTCCCAGCTGTGATCGTCTGTGGACACTGCTGCTGAATTTGATGAAGAAATAAATAAATGCGGGGTTCCACCCCGTACCCCGGTCGCTTTTTGAAAAAAGCGACGCAAAAACTTCTGAAAGCCCCGCAAATACTTGCGGGGCAAACTCAACTCATCATTCAAGACACATTAGTGGTCGGCAAGTATTTGCCGACCTTTTTCAAAAGTTCTTGAGGAAGTTTGAGGGAACTTCTTTCAAGAAGTTTCCCCACGTCGTTACTTCATCAAAATCGGTTGCAGCTGTCGCCCTTCCAACGCGGCGGCGATCGTTTCGGGGATTCGTTCGAAATCGCAGACCATGCTGTGGGGCTTGGATTTCGGATCGTCCTGCCCCAGGGGGACGAAATAGATGTGCTTGCGCTCCAGGAGCGTACCGATGTTGCGGAGATTTGCCGACAGCGCGTCGTTGCTGGCAAGGGCGATGATTAGCGGTCTGCCGTTACGCAGATGAGCCTTTGCCGCCATGGTTACCGAGGTGTCGGTGATGCCGTTTGCCATCTTTGCCAGCGTGTTGCCGGTGCAGGGAGCGATGACCAGCGCCTCCAGCGGGATGGCGGGACCCAGCGGCTCGGCTTCGGCGATGGTGGTCAGGGGCTTCTTTCCGCTGATGGCTTCCATCAGGGCGAGAAAGTCCGCACTTTTGCCGAAGCGGGTGTCGGTGACCGCTACCACCGGGCTGACGATGGGCAATAGCTCGTAGGTGTGGGACAGCGCTTCCATCTGCTTCAGGGAGCGGGAGAGAGTGCAGAAGGAGCCACAGCAGGCGTATCCGATCATACGATCCCCTCCTTTTCCCGCAGGTGCGCCAGGATGCACTCGCCAAACAGCCGCCCCGCAAAGCCGGGCGCGTACTTTGCGGGAAGCGACGCCGCGCGGATCACGCGAGGGCTTTCCACGGCGTCATAGATCGGCGCAAGATCGATCACCGTGCCGCCCGTTGGCAACAGCTTCCCAAAATCGAAGAGACGGGCGGGGATCGTGTTGAAGATCAGCGGATGGCGGGAGAGATTTGCGGGGACGTCGGTCAGCGGGAGCGCGGCGCATCCCGTCGCCGTCGCCTCCGCCCGTGCGCTCGCTTTGCGGGCAAAGACCGTGACCCGCGCTCCCATTGCCATCAGCAGGCGGGAGAGGCGTTTGCCGATCCGTCCGTAGCCCAGAATCGCGCAGTCGGTGTCTGCCAGCAGATCGGCGGTCTCGGTGATCGCCAGTGCAATCGCACCCTCTGCTGTGGCAAGGGCGTTGGGGAGCGCGAAGCGCTCGTCGGTAAGGCTGTCGTAGAGCGTGCATCCTTTGGCGCGGATCGCGTCTTTGAGAGCGGCGGAAAATCCGCCGCCCGCTACCGTTTGCCCCTTTCGAAGCGCGGCGGCGAGCCCGTCCAAGGGAATCGTTTTTGTGGTCATGGGAGCGTTCAGCGTGATCCCGTCCCGGCTGACGGGGATCGGGAGCACGATCAGATCGGCGGCAGAGATGATTTCGGCAATGGGATCGGCAGGCGGCGCGCCGCCGTCCTGACCGTACAGGGTGACCGTATATCCCGCGCGCTCCAGTACGCGGGCGGTATGCACCATTCGTCCGTCCCCGCCCGGAATGAACGCCGCGAGGGGGATCTTTTGGGTTTCCATCATTCTATATATACCTTCCTCCGTAAATTCGAGGGTGGATACGCTGATGCGGGATCAAAGCAGTATCCGCTACCAGTGTATGAGGGAGAGAAGGAAACGGTGCAAAATAAATAGACGGCAAGTATTTGCCGTCTATATCCAAAAGTTCTTAGGGGATTTATAAGACCCCTTCTTGAAAGAAGGGGTCTTATGGGAAAAACTATTCCTTAATCGCAGGCAGCTTCACACAGAAGAGCGCCCATTCGCCCTCTTCACTTTCCGCCCAGATCTTGCCTTTGTAGCCTTCCACGATGCGCTCGGCGATGGAAAGCCCCAAGCCGGAGCCGCCGGTGAGGCGCGCGCGGGAGGGATCTACCCGATAGAATCGGCGGAAGATGTTCTGCAGCTCGGAGGCGGGGATGCCTCTGCCCGTGTTGCGGCAGGTGATCAGCAGATCGCCGTGGGAGCGGGATAGCTTCAGATCGATCCGACCGCCCTCGAAGGTGTTCTTCAGCGCGTTGTCCAGAAGGATCAGCAGAACGCGCTTGATATCGTCGGGATTGCCGATGAAGTTGACGTTCTCCTCCACCTCAGTCTCCAGCATGATGCCCGCGTCCAGCGCGTTGGCTTCCATCAGAAGTCCCGCTTCCTCGACGGTGTCGCTCAGCGAGAAGGTGACCGTCACCTTCTCGCCCCGGGCAGGGGTGTCTCCTTTGGCAAGGGTCAGCATATCGTTGACCAGGATCCGCATATCTGCCGCTTCTTCGGCAATGTAGGAAAGCCATTTGTCCTGCTGTGCGATGGTGTCGTCGGGACAGCCGCGGATGGCTTCGATGTTGGTGGAGATCACCGCCAGCGGCGTCTTCAGCTCGTGGGAGGCGTCGTGGACGAATTGCTGCTGTTGCTTCCAGCTTTCCTCCAGCGGCTTGATGGCACGCCCGGAGAGATAATAGCACAGGCAGAGCAACAGAATGATCGCCACGGCACCGATACTGCCCAAAATCAACAGCAATTGATTGATGCTGGCCGTATCGCCGTCGCAGTTGACCATCAGGCAGAGCGATTGCTTGTCTACCGTATAGCACTTGTAACGGAAGGAGGAGCCGTCCAGCTTGACGGTTCCCTCGCCCTTGGGGGATTCACCCAGAAAATCCTTCAGCGTAGTACCGACCGAATCCGCATAATCGCTGTCGGTGACGCCATCCTGCAGGATCCGCAGGATCTTGCCGTCGGCATCCACGTAAATGGAGACCACGTGCTCCAGCAGAATGGCGTCCAGGTGAACGTCTCCGTGGCGGAGGAGCCAATCCTGCTTTCGCAGATTTTCGGCTTCCGGGGTGGAGTTGAAGCCTGCGCTCACGCCCGAGTCGTCGGCGGCGGGAGGGGTGGAGGGTTTGACGGTGGTTCCGCTCTTGACGTAGTGCCCGGTTCGGATCAGATCGGCGGTGTAATCCAGCACGGTCTCGCTTCGCTGGGTCAGTGAGTGGGACATCGCAGAAAATACTGCCACGCACACGATCACCAAAAACAGCAAGAGCAGACTCATGCTGATGACGATAAATCTCAGTCGAAGCCGCCAGAACGGGCTTCGGTTCATTCGAAGGTGCCGGGATAGAGGTTATAGCCTACGCCGCGAACAGTGCAGATGCTGACGTTTGCGTGGATGTGCTTCAGTTTCTTGCGGAGCAGAGAAATGTAGACCTCTACGTTGTTGTACTCAGCGTCGGTGTCGTAGCCCCAGACCTTTACCAGAATCTCTTCCTTGGGAACGATACGCTTGCCGCTGCGCATCAGCATTTCGGCAATGCCCATCTCCTTCAGACCCAGGCGGATGCCACGGTCACCGCAGCAAAGCTCGTAGGTAGCAAGGTTCAGAGTCGCGTCGGAGAAGGAGAGCACGGTCTCGGGGATCAGCTCGGCGTTGCGGCGGGAGAGGGCACGGATGCGTGCCAACAGCTCCTCGCTCTGGAAGGGCTTGGTAACGTAGTCGTCGGCGCCTGCGTCCAGACCGTTCACCTTGTCGCTCAGGTCGTCCTTGGCGGTCAGCAGGATCACGGGAATGGTGATGCCGGAGGAACGCAGACGGCGGAGCAGATCCATACCGTTCATCTTGGGCAGCATGATATCCAGCAGGATCATGCCGTAAATGCCCGACATAGCCATGTCCAGACCGGTCTCGCCGTCGGTGGCGATGTCACAGCCGTAGCGGTTTTTGGTGAGGATCTGGGACAGCGCCTCAGCCAGCTTCAGTTCGTCTTCTACAATCAGAATACGCATAATGTAATATCTCCTTTCAGATATACAGGTTTGAAAATATTATACCGCAAAACGGTGAAAACAATCTGAAAAATCGTCACCCGAATGTGAATTTCGGGTGACGATTCGAAGAAAATTTGTTTTATCTTTCTGAAAGCGGGTGATAGGGCTGTTCGTCGATGACGCTGAGGTAGGCGGGACGGATGATCTTGCCGCCGCTGATCAGCTCTTCCAGGCGGTGTGCGCTCCAGCCTGCCACGCGGGCGGCGGCAAAGAGGGGAGTGAACAGCTCGGTGGGCAGCTTCAGCATCCGATAGGCAAAGCCGCTGTAGAAGTCCACGTTTGCACTGACCGGTTTTAGTAGATTGCGCTCCTGTGCCATCAGGCGGGGCGCCATTTCCTCCACCTTTTCGTAGAGGGCAAATTCCTTCTGATAGCCCAGCTCCTCGGACAGTTCCTTGACATACTGCTTCAGCAGGCGGCAACGGGGGTCGGAGATGGTGTAAACGGCGTGACCCATACCGTAGATGAGACCCGAGTGGTCAAAGCCCTTCTTGCGCAGAAGTCCGGTGAGATATTCCTCGATCTGAGCGTCATCGCTCCAATCGGAGACGGTTCGCTTGAGATCGTCAAACATCTGCACCACCTTGATGTTGGCACCGCCGTGCTTGGGACCCTTCAGAGAGCAGAGAGCGGCGGCCATGGCGGAGTAGGTGTCTGTGCCGGAGGAGGTGACCACGTGCATGGTAAAGGTGGAGTTGTTACCACCGCCGTGCTCGGCGTGCAGGGTGAGGGCGGCGTCCAGAAGCTGTGCCTCCAGCGGGCTGTACTTGCCGTTGGGGCGGAGCATATAGAGAATATTCTCAGCGATGGAGAGATCCTCTCTGGGCGGCGCGATGTACAGAGGCTTGTCCAGCCGATAGTGACGGAAGGCGTGGTAGCTGTAGACCGCCAGCAGAGGCGTGACGGCGATCAGATCGATGCACTGACGGGTGACGTTTTCAACAGAGGTGTCGTTGGCGCGCTTGTCGTAGGAGGAGAGGGTCATAATGCAACGCACCAGCGAGCTCATAATATCGGCGGTGGGCACCTTCATAATGACGTCGCGGACGAAGTTTTTGGGCAGCTTGCGCTGGGTAGCGAGGATGTCGGTGAAGTTGGACAGTTCCTCCGCGTCGGGGAGCTTGCCGAAAAGCAGGAGAAACACGGTCTCCTCGAAGCCGAAGCGTCCCTCGCGGCGGGCGCCCGCGATCAGATCGTTGACGTTGACGCCGCGATAATAGAGTCTGCCGTCGGCGGGAACCAGCTTTCCGTCTACTTCCTCGTGCTGGAGGACGGTGGCGATCTGGGTCAGACCGGTAAGAACGCCCTTGCCTTCCTTGTCACGGAGTCCGCGCTTGACGTCGTATTTCTGATAGAGAGAGGAGTCGATGGTAGAGTTATCCTGGCAAAGCTTTGCCAGGTTGGAGAGTTCCGTCGACAGTTCGCTTGCACTTTTTTTCATCGTGTGAAGCCTCGTTTCGCAATGTATATTTATTCACATATTATAGCATAGGAAACGGTGTTTGTAAATGGTAAATTTGATGATTTTCGACCGTTTTTCCGAGGACGGATGGGTGAATTTGCAGAGGATCCCCGAAGATGCCCGATTGCGGGCTTCTGCGGGGATCTGCGGGAGCTTATTTCGTCTTGCTGCTTAGCTTGGTGCGGAAGAATTGCCGCAGAAAGGCGTCCTTGTTGAAGGGGATCACGGGGTAGAGGTAACTGCGGCTGCCGTCCACCGTCTTGTTGAGCCCGATGAGAAGAACGATTGCGGCAAGTCCGATGCCAAATCCCCAGGCGTTGAAAAGCGCCGTGGCAATGAGCAGGAGGATCCGCATAAATTTGAAGGCGTAGCCCAGTTCAAACGAAGGCTGGGCAAAGTTTGCCATCGAAACGAACGACATATAGAGGATCACCTCGGGATCCAGCCAGCCGACCTGAATGGCGAAATCTCCTAAAATCAGACCTGCCACCACCGAAAGGGAGTTGCCCAGCATATTGGGGGTGTTCAGCGACGCCAGCTTCAGCCCGTCGATGGTAAACTCCACCAGCAGAAGCTGCAAGAGGACGGGAAAGGTCGGCGGCTCGGACAGCTTGATAAAGTCCAGCCATCCGGGGATCCAGCCGGGATTTCGGATCAGCAGATACCATAGCGGCGTCAGAAGCAGCGACAGCAGGAAGATCACGCCTCGCAACAAGCGCAGGTAGGTGCCCAGCAGGGGTGGAAAGTAGAAATCGTCGGTCTCCTGCACGAAGTCGAAGATGCCCACGGGCAGTACCATCAGCTGGGGCGAGGCGTCGCACATGATCAGCACCGAGCCCTCCAGCAACATCGCCGCCGCCGCGTCGGGGCGCTCGGTGTAGCGGAATTTGGGAAAGGGATTGTACCATTTGCGGCGGATCAGGCACTCCGCCAGCGACTCCTGCCCCAGCGAAAGGGCGTCCACCCGGATCGCCTTCAGCTTGTCACGGATGGCGGTGACGTAACGCTCCTCCGCCCGCCCCTCCACGAAGCAGAGGATCAGATTGGTGGGCGTGCCGTCGCCAACTCTGACCAGCTCCAGATGGAGATCGGGGGTGGGGAGCCGCCTGCGCAGGATGGCGGTATTTTCCAGCAGATGCTCGGTAAAGCCCTCCCGGGCGCCTCGGAGCACCTGATCGTGCTGGGGCTCGGTGATCCCGCGGGAGGGGATGGCTTTGGTGTCGGTGACCATCAGGCGGGCAAAGCCCTCCACCAGCAGAACCGAGCTGCCTGCCCGCACCTCCGAGGCGGCAGAGGCGAGATCGTCGGTCAGGGTCAGATTGCCTACCACCAGACAGCGGGCAGTGTAGGTCTCGGCGGTGTCGTCCTCCTTGACGGCACAGCCCAGATATGCGGCAAGCATCCGCTCCAGACTCTCGGAGGAGGTCATGGAGGCGGGGTAGAGCAGGGTGGCGCGCCGCTGACCCAAAGTCAGCGTGCGCTCTTTGAGGTCAAAGCATTTGCCAAAGCCGCAAGCATCTTTGAGTGCATCGCGGTCTGTTTCATATTCACCGGACAGTTTCATATCGGTCTCCTTCGGGGATTCGTTCACAGCAGTATCGACGGCGGCGAGGAAAATCATGCAATTTCCGCAAAATTTACATTTGCGGACTTTACAGAACCGGTTCGGTGTGGTACAATACCGTTACAGAGATACGAAAGAAGGTCATTCTATGGATCGCAAAGACGAACTGCGTCATAAAATACTGCTGACCGTGGCACTGGTGGTGCTGTCGGGGCTGGTTTTGGTGCTGGTACTGCGCTTTCGGGACGATACGCTTGCACAGTTCACCTACGAGCAGGCGGACGGTGGCATTGTGGTAAAGGGCTACTCGGGAGATCCCACCACGCTGGAGGTGCCCGAGACCATCGACGGGTTTACCGTGGTGGCAGTCGGAGAGAACGCCTTTGCCGCCCAGACCCGCATCGAAGAGGTGATCCTGCCCGGGACGGTCACCGAGATCGGCGCGGCGGCTTTTGCCGACTGTGCGTCGCTGGAGAGCGTAGAGGCGCCCGGCGTGACGGTGATCCGCATAGAGGCGTTCCAAGGCTGCACCGAGCTTTCCGACGTGACCTTCTCCGATCGCCTCGCAGTAGTGGAGGATCGGGCGTTCCAGGGATGCAGTAAGCTGTCCGCGCTGAAGGCACCCGCCACCTTGACCGAGATCGGTACCGACGCCTTTGCGGGCTGCGGCAATCTGCATCTGGACGTGAGCGAGAACCGGCTGGCGGCGGAGATAGCGTTGCAGTACGGACTTTCCACCGACGGCAGTGATACCTCCGACGGAATGTGGCTGCGCATCGCAGGGGCGACCCTGCTGCTGGGCGCATTCGTGGCGGTGATTTGGGTGATCCTGTCCAGGATTTCTAAGTCCAAGCGGGGCAGGGATCCCATCCCCACCTCTCACGGAAGCGGCGAAGAAAAATAATGCGATTTTTTTGAAAAAATTTCGAAAAAGGGCTTGACAAGCGACGTCGTTTGTGCTATTATATTTAGGCAATCGATGTGCGCCCTTAGCTCAGCGGATAGAGTGCCCGGCTACGAACCGGTAGGTCAGAGGTTCGAATCCTCTAGGGCGCGCCACAAAAAATAACCTTTGTCGCAGACAAAGGTTATTTTTTGTTATCCAAGCCGCAGGCTTGGCATATTATCGCCGCACAATGTGCGGTGTATATCATCAGCCCCTGCGGGGCTGTATCTCATCACGCGCCAGCGTGTATCCCCCTGCGGCTTGATGAGATACAACACTTCGTGTTGATGATATACCGCAACAAGTTGCGGATGATATACAAGGCTTCGCCTTGATTTATTTGCCAAAGTATGCTATAATACTCGTGAAGGGAGTGATAACATGGCAAAAAACTATTTATTGATCTATTCGGAGCAACTTGCAACCAATATAGAACTGCTTTGTCAAACTGTAAAAGCGCCTTCTAACACTCTTTTTCAAATCCGTAAAAGTTCAAGTAGTGTTTATGCAAATATCCGTGAAGCAAATTACGGACAGAGTAAAGCAGATATGCTTTCAAAGTTTGAAATTGCACTGAAAGAATGCAGCGAAACAGAAGGGTGGTTGCAGTTGTTATATAACACGAAAGTTATAGAGGAAACCACTTATAAAAATCACAGAAATCTTTGCGGTCGAATCAGACGAATGTTGATTGCAAGTTGTAAAACGTTGAAGGAGCCCCACAATGACTGAATTTAACAACATCCCCATTCACGAGGGCAGATTGCTGGTGCTGACGGTCATCTTCACGGCGGTTGCCGTCGGGCTGATCGTCCTTGCTATCTTTTGGCTCTGTTCGTTGTCGGGAACGTCCGATCGCTCCACCGCTCGAAGGATCGATGAAATCAAAGCTCGGGGTGCAAACGATCCCAAAACGAAAAAACTTCTGAAAAAGCTGGAGCGGAAGCAGAAAAAACTGCAAAAGGAGCGGCGTAAAACGCTTATCCAAGATATTTTGTTCGGCGCGCTCATCCTATCATTGTTGACTGTCAGTCTCGCCCTGTGCGTCATTCCGGGGTGGACCGATTACTTCGTGAAGGATTATGTGGTCTACGAGGGTGAATTTGAGGTAGTGAGACAGACGAGAAACAACCGTATTATTTTGGAGGACGGTACACGGATCAGCGGTTCGTTGGGGCTTTCGGACGGTGAACATAGCGGACAGGTGGTCTACACGAAGCGTTCCGAGATCGCTCTCGGTGCAAAAACCACCGATTAAAGACGCATTCCCACTGCAGAATGCGTCTTTTTTTGCCCTTTGGTTGACAAACCACCCCACTTATGCTATACTGATGGTAATCTCCCGAAAGGCGGAACCTTTATGAAACTTGCAGTTATACTTCTTTGTATCCTTGGAAAACTCTACGGAATGCTCCTGCAGATCGTTCAGTATCGCTCCGCAGGCAATCCTACGCCCGCCGGCGTTGCCGACGTTTACGACGCCGAGACCTATCGTCGCTGGAAGGCGTACAGCAGAGAAAAGTGCCGTTTGCAGATGATCTCGACGGCCATCTCCTGCGCCCTCAGCGTGGGTCTGCTGGCGTCCGATGCTTATGCCCGTTTTGCCTCGCTCTTTCCCGAGGGAATGATCGGTCAGATGTTTGCCGTCGTCCTGCTGGAGGTGGGCGTCGGCGTCATCGCCGGCGTCGCGATCTCCTACGCGGACACCATCGTCATCGAGGGGAAGTACGGCTTCAACCGCTCCACCAAAAAGACCTTTGTGCTGGATCAGATCCGCTCTCTGCTGGTAGGACTATTGCTGTCGGCGGCGTTGGTCTCGCTCTACGCGCTGGCGCATCGCCTGGCGGGCGACTTTATGATCCTGCTTTTCGCCGCCGGTTTGTTCGGCTTCACGTTGCTGATCTCCTTTCTGTTCCCGCTCTTTAGCCGACTCGGTAACAAGTTCACCCTTTTGGAGGAGGGTGAGCTGAGAGACCGTCTGTCGGAGCTGATGCAGAAGCACGGCTACAAGGTGCGTGCCATTGAGGTGATGGACGCCTCCCGCCGTACCACCAAGCTCAACGCCTACTTCACCGGCTTTGGCAAGCTGAAGACCATCGTGCTCTACGACAATCTGGTGAACGCGATGTCCACCGACGAGATCTGTGCAGTGTTCGCCCACGAAATGGGTCACGGACTCCACAGGGACGTGCTGAAGCAGCAGATCCTCAATCTGGGCAATCTGCTGTTGATGGCGGTGCTGGCATGGCTGGCGGTGCGATCCAGTGCGCTCTACACGGCGTTCGGATTTACTGCCGTCAACTACGGCTTTGCCTACGTCCTGCTGGGCGTTGGACTGGAACTGCTCCAGCCGTTTACCGGCATCGTGACCAACGCCTACAGCCGTCACGCCGAGTACCGCGCCGACCGTCAGGCGGTCAGGGAGGGCTACGGCGCCGCCATGATCACCGCGCTGAAGAAGCTGGCGAAGGAAAATTTCGCCCATCTCTCTCCCTCGCCCACCTACGTGGTGCTGGAATACAGCCATCCGCCCCTTGCCGCCCGCATCGAGGCGGTGGAACGGGCGATGGAGTCCGACGCGTTACCATCATAAAAAACACCTCTGCAAGGCATTGCTTTGCAGAGGTGTTTTGTCCCATGCGGGAGAAATCAGAAATCTACGTCCAGATCGTAGTAGCAGCACTTGAGGAGCTTTTCCATCTCCTCCTGAGAGGGCTGACGGGGGTTGGAGCCGGTGCAGGCGTCTGCGATGGCGTTCTTGGCGATCTCGGGCAGACGGGAGAGGAACACGTCCTCGGGAACGAAGCCCTGCTCGCAGGGATAGCTGTCGGCACCGTAATTCTTGATGCACTGAGGAATGTTCAGATCGTCGTTCATCTTGCGCAGGTAAGCGATCAGGTTTGCAACCTTCTCGTCGTCGTTTGCGCCGCCCAGCTTCATCTCGTCAGCGATCTGACCGTAGCGAGCCTTGGCAGTGGGATCCTTGGCGTTGAAGGCGATGACCTTGGGCAGGTACATAGCGTTTGCCGCGCCGTGGATGATGTGTGCGCCGTAATCCTCGAAGATGGCGCCGGTCTTGTGTGCCATGGAGTGAACGATGCCCAGCAGAGCGTTGGAGAACGCCATACCTGCCATGCACTGTGCGTTGTGCATGGTCGCGCGCTTCGCCATATCGCCGTTGTAGGAAGGCACCAGATCGGTCTGGATCATCTTGATGGCGCCGATGGCAAGGGAATTGGTGAAGTCACAGTTGGCGGTGGAAACGTACGCCTCGATGGCGTGGGTCATTGCGTCCATACCGGTGTGGGCAACCAGCTTCTTGGGCATGGTCTCTGCCAGATCGGGATCGACGATGGCAACGTCGGGAGTGATCTCGAAGTCAGCCAGAGGGTACTTGATGCCCTTTTCGTAGTCGGTGATGACCGCGAATGCGGTGACCTCGGTAGCGGTACCGGAGGTAGAGGGGATCGCACAGAAGCGAGCCTTCTTGCGCAGCTCGGGGATGCCGAATACTACGCACATCTGTTCAAAGGTGATCTCGGGATACTCGTACTTGATCCACATTGCCTTGGCGGCGTCGATGGGGGAACCGCCGCCCACGGCGACGATCCAGTCGGGCTGGAACTCTGCCATAGCGGCAGCGCCCTTCATAACGGTGGTAACCGAAGGATCGGGTTCGATGCCCTCAAAGAGCTGAACCTCCATGCCTGCTTCCTGCAGGTAGCCGACGATCCTGTCCAGGAAGCCGAACCGCTTCATGGAGCCGCCGCCTACGCAAACCATTGCGCGAGTGCCCTTGAAGGTCTTCAGGATCTCGATAGAGCCCTTGCCGTGGTATAAATCTCTGGGTAAAGTAAATCTTGCCATTGGAATCTCCTCCTAATATGTGGGATTTTCAGTGAATCCCTATGTGATGAGTCTATTATATCATATATTTCATAAAAACGGGGAGAAAATCGGCAGTTTTTCTGTGAATTTTTTGTGAATACGACCGATAGGGAGAGAGTACCGTTAGCGTTCATGTCAAACAGTATTTCCAAAATGTGCTTTATCGACAGGTGAGGGGACGGGTAGCTTTTCCATTCCTTCGGCCTCCAGCCGCAGATCGTAGAAGAAGCGGAGCCAGTCCGGAACGGGCGGGAGCTCACCCGAGATCAGCCCGCCGCGGAGCTTTTGCAGACGCCGCTTGCCTACTCGCCTGTCCAGGATGGCGAAGAGATTGAGCAGAGGATCGGATGAACGCAGCGATTCTTCAATGGGCGTTTCCAGGAAGATCAGAATGGCGTTCTGAAAGGAAAAGGAACCAAACTGTCCTTGATCATTGTATTGTGTTTGGATTTCACAAAAGGATCGGTGGCTTCTTCCGTAGTATTCCGCATCTATTCGGCTGTCAATCTCATCTGAGATCACCAGCCGTTCTTCGCCGTCTACCAGGATAGCCATCCGTCCGACTTCATCGGGTGCGCCGTGATAGCGGGTGCAAAAGTAGCGCACGCGCCCTTTCAGCCCGTCGCACAGCAGATCGTCTTCCAATATTTTGCGTTTTTTCGACCATTGGAACAGCATCGCGTCCCCTCCTTAGAATCAGTGATTGCTATTTCCTACAAATCCCCGTTGAGACGGCGCCACGTGTCGTCCACCTTCTCCCGCAGGTCAGCCTTAGCTTTGCGGGACTGCGACCACAGGATGGCGCAGAATACCAGCATGATGGGCAGCAGGCAGAGGGCGATGTGAAACAGCACCCGATAAAGCCACAGGAAAAACAGGACGAACAAGAAGATCGGCACTGCCAGCAGATTGGCAAAGTGCCCCAGCTTGCTCATAATCTCCTCTTTGACGGCACGCTCCACGTTGACCCGATCCACGCCGTAGCGTCCCGTGCATACGGTCAGATTCCGATCGCCCTCCAGCTTCGGCGGATGAAAGGTGTGCAGGTCGCGGCTGTAGGTGCCGGGGGCGAAGCTGAGGGCAAAATTGTCGAATCGGCAGGGCTCCACCGTTACTTTTGCCGACAGCAGAAGGGGATTGCACCGCTCGTAGATCCGCTTGCGGACGGGCAACGCTCGGGGGATCGAGGTCAGGATCTGCCCCAGCAGATACAGCCCCCAGCCTCCCCGCGGCTTGGCGGGAGCGGTGGCGATCTGCTCTACCGTAAACTCCCACTCGCCTTCGGACAGGGGGAAGGTGTCGTGATCCTTGGTGATGAGCTCGCTGTGACGGCTGTCCGACAGGCGGAGCGTCTCGTGGGTGAGCCCTAAAACGTGTACGGTCATAGCATCCTCCTTGATGTGATACTACTATGATAGCAGATTTGCCGTCCATTGTCAAGTCCGCGGCGGGGTGCATAAAATGTAGAGAAGCAACATTGGGTCGAAACTGCTATGCAAGCGGAAGTCTTTCTTTATTTTCAGGCGAAGCGGTTCGGCAATCATCGGCTGGCAAGTATCTTGCAATAGCGTTCTGTAAACAGAACGCTGAGAGAAGGGTCTGCGACCGTTCTCCCGGCCTTAATAGAAGTTCTTGGAGGGTCTTAGGGAACCTTCTTCAAGAAGGTTCCCTAAATAAAATATATATGCAAACTTGTTTAATTACCACAGTTACCATGACTCTTGCCATGAAGGGCAAGAGGATTCTTGAACACAACGGCATTGCCGCGTCGGTGAGCCGTCTGCCGCCGAAGCTCACGTCCGCAGGGTGCGCTTGGGGGATCTCCATTGACTGCGCCCACGCCCGCAGAGCAAAGGAGATTTTGGAGGTGTCGGGCTTCTCTTATGGGAAGATGGTCACCGCCGACGGCACGCCCGTTTCCTTTGAAAAAGCGAAGCACGCGCCGACTCCGGGCGTGACGGGAACGCCCCGCACCTCGGTTTCACCGAAGGGAGGCGGAGGAAGATGATCTATCTGGACAACGCCGCCACCTCCTTCCCCAAGCCCGAGACGGTGTATCGGGAGGCGGAGCGGGTGATGCGGGAGTGCGGCGGCAATCCCGGACGGGGAAGTCACGATCTTGCCCTTGCCGCCGCCGAGGAGATCTATCGCTGTCGGGAGGCGGTGGCGGAGCTCTTTGACGGTGATCCCGAGCGGGTGGTGCTGACCCCCAACGCCACCGTCGCCCTCAATCTTGCCCTGAAGGGGCTTCTGCGCCTGGGCGATCACGTGCTCACCTCGGCACTCGCCCACAACAGCGTCCGCAGACCGCTCCACGATCTGGCAGAGATGGGCGTGGCTGTAGAGGAATACCCTGCCTTCCCCCGAGGTGAGAGCGTGGCGGCGGTCATCGGGCGGATGCTCCGCCCCAACACCCGCGCTGTGGAGGTGACGGTGCGCTCCAATATCGTGTCGGTGGGTCTGCCGCTCTACGAGATCGCCGCGCTGTGCAAACGGCGGGGGATCATTCTGATCGTGGACGCCTCCCAGGGCGCGGGCGCGATGCCGTTGTCCGTCCGTAATCTGGGCAGAGCGGTGATCTGCGCGCCGGGGCACAAGGGTCTGTACGGACTGCCCGGCAGTGGGTTCGCGCTCTTCTCCAAGGAGATCGACCCCAAGGAGGTGCGCCCCTTACTGTCGGGCGGCAGCGGACTGCGCTCCACCGATCCCGGGATGCCCGATCTCTTTCCCGAACGGCTGGAGGCAGGGACGCTGAATGCGCCCGCCGCCGCGTCGCTCCGAGCGGGAGTCGAAGCGGTACGGCAGATCGGTGTTTCCGAGATCGAGCATCGGGAGCGTCTGCTCAGACGACGGGCGGTGGCGATCCTTTCGGGGATGCGGCGGGTGCAGGTCTATCTGCCCAACGCCGACGAGGGGAGCATCGTGCTGTTTGCCGTCCACGGACGCTCCGCCGCCGAGGTGGGGGAGCATCTGAACGGTCGCGGGATTGCCGTCCGCACGGGTCTGCATTGCGCACCCGAGGCGCACCGTCTGCTGGGCACCCCCGAGGGAGGCGCAGTGCGGGCGTCCTTCGGAATGTTCAACACCGAGGCAGAAGTCATCGCCCTTTGCCGGGCGGTGAAGGAGCTGGCGTAGAGGCGGGGAGGCGAAGGCGGGATCTCCAATAGGGGGTGATCAGACTTTAACAGAGATCAGACTTGTTTCGAGATCCCGACTACTTCGTAGTCGCCCCCGCTACGGCGGGGGTTCGACTGCAGTAAGCCCGCAAGGGCGTCTGCGTTGCTCAAGGATGACCATAAAGGGACGGTGCCCTCGTAAGGAGCGTAGAGACGGAATAGCGGAGCGTCCGTCCCGTCGTACGGTCTGCACCGAGGCGACGGTTGGTGCAGATCGTTTGAAACGCGGGCTCCCTTCGTCATTTGCTTCGCAAATGCCACCTCCCGCAGTAAGCAAAGCGTCTGCATCGGAGGGAGGCTCGATTTGTTCGCACCGTCTTTGTAGGGGCGCCGCAGTTGCGAAGCAACTGCCGGGCGCGTCCATCCGTGCGCTCTGCACCAAGGTGACGGTCGGTGCGAACCGTTCGCTTTTTGCTTGTTTACAAAAAATTCATAAAATCCACGCAACAAATGACGGGAAAATCGGGATTTATCAGTAAGCAGAGTCCTGCGCCCCACCGATGCGGTGCGTTCCTTGTGGCGCCGCATTGCAGAATCGATGGATGGGAACGCCGTCATCCTCCGACGGGTTCAAAACTCCTCTCACCTACCGTCCGCCGAGACGCGGCGCAGGGCTCTGTGTTTGGATTATACGAAAGGAACTACTCCCATGAGTATCAAACGAACGGTTCTCTGCTTGCTGACCGCGGCAATGCTGGCGGCACCGCTGACCGCCTGCGAGAACGGTCAGAGCCTCTCTGAAGCCACCAATTCTGCTCCCGGCACTGCCGCGACCACCGTGGTGACCGACGATCCTAAGAAAGACGAGGCTCCCCGACCCGCCTCCTTCACTCCCGACGAGATCCGAAAGAAGCTGAACAGCTCTTCCTATCGGATCACTTCCAAGATCGACACCGTGTCCGACGGTACCCCGATGGAGCTGAACTACCTGGTTGAGCGGCAATCTTCCCGCTACCGTATGCTGTTGGAAATGGATATGGGCGACCTGGGCTCCATCGAGCAGGATATGTACTTCAACCTGGATAACCATCGGGTGTACGCCGAGGTGGACGGCGAATGGTACTACTACGTAGACGAGACGGTAGCCAGCGAGGAAATGATCTTCTCCGAGATCTTCCTGACGATCTCGCCCGACGTGCTGTTTTCGAGTGACAGCTACGATTACGACGCTCAAAATCAGCGCTACGCCATGAAGCAGGACGTACTGGCGGAGCAGACCGGCTACGAGGGTACCGATGCGAAGAAGGTTTCGCTCTATCTCTCAGAGGCGGACGACGTCTATCTGATTGCCATCCGCGACGGTACCGACGGCACCGAAGCGACCGTTCGCATTGCTTTTGCGAGCGTGACGGTCAAGCTGCCCGGCGCCACCGAGCTCCCCGATGAAGGCGGAGACGTGGGCGGCGATATCGGCGGCGGGGAAGAGGGCTATGTGGAAAGCCCCTACGTTATGGGCGAACTTTTGGATCTGTTGGCAGATCGGGATCAGGTGTGGGTCGATCCCTATTCGGCAGAGACTTGGGGAATCACGGTTTGGCAGGGCGAGGGCGTGGAAAATCTCTTCGACGGTCTCACTACCAAATTCGGCGGCGACCGCACCGCAAATAACGATACCTACATCTATTTTTCGCTGGAGGAGCCTGCGCAGATTTCGACCTACGTTTTGACCACCGCAAACGATACGGCACGATTCCCGGAGCGCAATCCCGTGGAGTGGGAGCTGCTGGGCACCAACGATCCGTTTATGGAGGATTGGGTTGTGCTGGACTACGTTTGGGACGGCAATCTGTATTCCGAAAACTTTGTGGAGCACGGCTATCTGATCGATGCGGATAAACAGGGCGAGTATCAGCACTACGCTCTGCGTCTGGGCTACTGCTCCGGTACCCAGTTCCAGCTGTCTGAGCTCCGACTGTACACCGGCGGGCACAATATGGGCGGCGGCTTCAACGGGGAGAAGGAGCCGGGCAACGGCGTGTACACCAACGGCGATCTGATCGGGCTGGTGTCGGACAAGCAAAGTCTGACCGATCTGGGTATGATCGATCAGTTCACCCTGCACTCGCTGAACTTTACCCCGTGGAATGAGGATGAGGGAGTAGACAGACTGTTTGACGGCATTGATACCTTTGACGAATGGTATTATAACGCAGACGGCAGTCTGAAGGAGGAGGCGTTGCCCGACCTGATGGAGGGCGGCGGCCCCGGCAAATGCTCGGGGATGGTATACGACGGAAGAGCCTATTTCTTCTTTGCCACCGAGGTGGAGGTAGAGGTGGAGGCGTACGTGCTGACTACCGCCAACGACAACGCTAAATTCCTTCGGAACCCCTATTCCTTTGCGCTGTATGGCACCAACGATCGTGATGCGTTTTACGCTTCTGCCATGGACTATTCCCGATGGAAGCTGCTGGACTCTCCCATCAGCGGCTGTATGGAGGATCAGAACTTTACCCCCTATGGCTTTTTGGTGGATCACCCGGGCAAGTATCGCTACTACTGTCTGGCTATCGAGTACGTTCGGGGAACCCAGTTCCAGCTGGGCGAGGTTGAGCTGTATATCGGCAAATAATCGCACAACCCCCCCTCTTTTCCCGAGCTTGCGGGGAAGAGGGGGAGCTGTGATTTTTTCTGAAAAAAGGTGAAAATGCACTTGACAATTCCGCGAGAATATGCTATATTGAAATTGAAAGGTAATAACTTGAAAGGAGTCTGTATCATGATGAAAGCATACAAATGGATCGCCCTGTTGCTGACGGGCGTATTGCTGACCGCCTGCAATGCAGGCACGGCGGAGGTTACGACCGTTGCACCTTCCGAATCGGGTACCACTACCGCACGAAAAACTACTGCATCGGACGAGTCGGCTACTTCTTTCGTCGGAACCGGCCCCGGAGGGTGCGGCATTAATCCTGCCGGCGTTACCGGAGACGAGCGGGAGAAGCTGCTTGCGGGCAAGACCGGCATTGTTGCCGCAGGGATGATCGACCCGGACAGTTTCCGAGTGATCGGTGCCACCGAGGATACGGCGGCGGGCGTGAAAAATCTCTTTGACGGTACCGAAGCCCAGTGGCATTGCTTGGTTCCCGGAGATACTACCCAAACGAGAAATCCGGTCTGGGTCATCTTTGCCGCCACCGAGCCGGTTACGGTCACGGCGTACGAGATGATTACCGGCACCGATCTTGCACAGAATCCGAGCACCAATCCGATGGAATGGTACCTTTACGGCACCAACGATCCTGCCGCGCTGACGGCAGAGGATCCCGAAACGGTGGAGTGGGTGGTTTTGGACTACGTGTACGACGGGATGTTGGATGACGTAGATCTGCTTTCCTACGGTATCCCCGTGGATGAAGCCAAGCAGGGAGAATATCTCTATTACGCATGGGTCGCAGGCTATACCTCGGACGGCGAGTTCCGCCTTTCGGAGTTGGAACTGTATATTACCCCGTAAACGCAACCTTGACAATGACCTCCGAATGTGATAGAATTATTCCAACAAACGAAGGAGAATGAACGATGAATCGGACGTGTAAATTAGTTGCCGCCATGCTGGCGGGAGTGCTGTCGGCGACGATGTTGGCTTCCTGTCGGGGAGTGCAGAACGAACAGATCTCTTCTTCCGCCACTACCGCCCAACCCGAGACCGAGGAGGCTCCGCGCGCCATCGTGTCCCCGGAGGAGCTGCACAAGCTTTTGCTGAACACCGCTGATTTTGCCGTGGAGAGCAAGCTGCTGCAGACCTATCCCACCTACGAGTACGTCTGGAATTACTCCATGGAAAAGGACGGCGATCTGATCAAGACCGACTTTTATGAAAAGGACGGTGCCTTCGACGCAGTGGAGGAGACCAATTACGCCGATCTGGAACGGGCGGTGTATTACGAGATCCGGCCGAATGATTGGATATTCTATCCGCTGGAAAATACCTTTTATGCAGACGGTGTGTCGGCGTTTCTGTACGATCTCTCTCCGATGGACGGAAATCTGCTCTGGAAGGATAGCAGCTACGAGGCGTACGATCCCGAAACGGTGTCCTACAGCGTCAAGGACTCCGTGCTGAAAAAAGTGTTCCGGGAAAACGACTGGGACACTCTGCCCGAGGAATACTCGCTAACCTATACCGAAGCCTATGGGAAATATACCTTTACCTATTATTGGAAGGACGGAAGCGTAACGTCGGAAATGAAAACGGTGGTCACCCTTAGGGATACCGTCGTTTCTCTGCCCAAAGCCGAGAATGATCCGATTGCCGAAGTACCGTATCAAGGGGAAAAGATGGAGATCATCCTGAATAACTTCGATCAGATCGATCTGACCACCCAGCTGGCTGATTTTTACACCATTGGCTTCACTCCGTGGGAAGGGGAAGAGGCTGAGCGGCTGTTCGACGGTGTCAAGACCTATGAACAGTGGTATTACGATGCCGACGGCAATCTGAAGGAGGAGGCCGATCCCGATGCCGCCGAGGGCGGCGGTCCCGGCAAATGCGCGGGCGTGATAGCAAACTACTGTCAGTTCGTGTTCCGCTTTGAGCATATCAAGAAAATTGCCGCGTACGTGATCACCAATGCCAATGACAACGAGGAGTTCGATGATCGCACCCCCGCCCGCTGGACGCTGTTCGGTACCAACGACGAGCTTGCCGCCGATCCTGAAACGGCGGAAGATGCCCAGTGGGTTATAGTGGACTACGTTTGGGAGGGCGGTATAGAAAGCGAGAATTTCGCAGAGAACTGCTATTTGATCGATAAGGAAAACAGGGGGTATTACCAATACTACGCCATTGAGATTACCGATTATTCCGGCAATCAACTCCAGATCGGCGAGCTGGAATTTTACGCAGAATAAATCAGACTGCCCCTCGATCACGCCTATGCGTGACCGAGGGGCGTATTTCTTATGTCTTGGGGAGCGATGACTTAGTCTGCATTCGCTTCTTTCCTACCCACCGACCGATCCGCGTACCAGCCTCGAACAGCATAAAGCCGAAGCAGAGGGCGACCCACAGATCGCCGATACAGGAGTAGAGCGTGTGGTGGGTGGAGGCGGTGGCGGTGCCGACTACTACTCCCTCCACCAGCGGATCTAAATAGTCGGTGACCTGCCCGTGGCGGGTGATCAGCGAGGAGATGCCCGTGTTGGCGGCGCGCAGGATGGCGCGTCCGTTCTCTACGGCGCGGAGCTGGGCGTGGGCGTTGTGCTGGTAGACCGCGGGGGAATCCAGATACCAGGAGTCGTTGGTGGAGAGGAGCAGGAGCTCGGCTCCGTCGGCGGTGGACTTCCGCGCCAGCGGCTCGTAGATGGAATCAAAACAGACCAGCCGCCCGATTTTGCCGTACTCGGTATCGAGGATCGCCGAGTCTTCACCGGGAGAGATGGGGGAATCGTACATATTCAGCCCCGCCAGCTGGGGCAGGACGGCGCGGATGAGATCCTCCATGGGCAGGTATTCACCGAAGGGAACCAGATGCTGTTTGCCGTAGGGAGTCTCCTCCACGCTGCCGTCGGGGAAAAAGCAGAGGATGGCGTTGTAATTCTTGCCGTCTACCCGATCAAAGGTGCCGACGAACAAATAAACGTCGTGCTCCACGGCGAAGGCAGAGATGCGCTCCGTCGCGTAGGAGGACTTTTTGACGGGATAGTTGATGACCGTCTCCGCCCACAGGATCAGGTCGGAGGCACCTGCCTCCACCGCCTCCTCGGACAGACGCAGATGGAGATCCAGCGGATCTTCGGCGTCTTCGTCCCACTTTTCGCCCGAGGCGATATTGCCCTGGATCAGCCCCACCGAGAGGGTGTTCTCCTCCTCGCCCTCCCGATCCATCACGATGGAGAGAAGCCCGTAGCCCAGGTTAGCGGCGACGATGGCAACCGAAAGCAGGGCGGCGGGGATCAGCCGTTTCCACTCACGGCTGACGGCGGCAATGTGTAGACCGCTTCCAAAGTCCAACAGCCGATAGACCGCGTAGCCTAAGATTCCGTTGACCAGCGCGATGAGAAATCCCACGAACAGCGAGCCGAAGAGGTTCGCCGACTGGATCATGGCAAGGCTGTCGGTTTGGGAGAGGGCGAGCCGCGCCCAGGGCACGCCTGCCCAGGTCAGGGTCTGGAGCCATTCCGAGAAGGTCCAGACGGCGGCGAAGAGGACGGGCATCAGTTTGGGGCGCGCTGAGCATTGGCGGAAGAAGATGCCAAAAAAGGCGAAGGTGGTGCCCTGCAGGAGGGAGAGCCCCAGCCAGCAGGTGATAACGATCAGCAGGGCGTAGCCCTCGGATACGCCGAGAAATTCCATGGGGTAGAGATAGAAGAACCAATGGAAGACTGTGAGGAAATAGGGCAGGGCGAAAGCAAGTCCGATCAGATAGACCTTGCGAAAGCGCAGCTTCTGCTCGGCGGCGCGGCACAGGGCGATCACCGCGGGGATCATCGAAAGAAACGCCAACGGCGAGAGCCAGTCCACCATTTGGGCCAGAGCGGTGAGGACGCCGCCCAGAATGAGCAATATCCAGATCATTGAAACTCCTCCAAAAACCAGATCTGCGCGGGATCGACTTCAAACCGCTTGCCGTTCAGATATTCCAGCGCGCCTGCGTCGGTGGTGAAGCGGAAGGTCAGCGCCTGCGAGTAGAGGGCTTGGAATTTGTAGCCCTTTGCCCGATCGGCGCGGTTGATACCGTACTTGCCGTCGCCCAGCAGGGGATGTCCCACCGACGCCAGATGGGCGCGGATCTGATGGGTGCGCCCGGTGAGCAGGTCGATCTCCACAAGGGAAAGACCGTTCTTCTCCTTCAGCACCCGATAGCCGGTTTTGATCATCCGCGCCTCGGGATCGCGGGGGCGATCCCTGTAGACGGTCACCAAATTCCTGTCGCTGTCCTTGGTGAGCCAGCCGGTGAGCAGCCCTTCCTTCTTTTCAAAAATGCCGTGGGCGGCGCAGAGATAGTTCTTTTCGATCTCTCTGTCCCGCACCTTTTGGTTGAGCACGCGGAGTGCCTCGGCGGTCTTGGCGGCGATGACGATGCCGCCGGTGTTGCGGTCGATGCGGTTGACCAGCGCGGGGGCGAAGGACTGTTCGGCGGCGGGATCGTACTCGCCCTTGCGGTAGAGATACGCCTGCACGTGGGAGATCAGCGTGTTGGTGTCCTCCTCGGCGTCGGAGTGGACGATCAGCCCTGCCCGCTTGTTGAGCAGCAGGACGTGCTGATCCTCGTAGACGATGTCCAGGCGGGGCGTCAGCTTCATAAAGGCGGGCAGGGACTTGTCCTCCTCCAAGAGATCGGGAGGCAGGAACAGCTCCACCGTATCGCCGGCAGAGAGCATCTGTCCGATCTCGGCGCGTTTGCGGTTGACCTTGATCTTTTTGGTGCGGATGCCCTTGTAGAGCATGGACGTGGGCAGATGCTTCAGGGTCTTGGTGAGAAACTTGTCCAGACGCTGACCGGCGTCGTTGGGTCCTACGGTCAATGTTTTCATAAAATCACCAAAAGGAGTTTGCCGGGTGACAAACTCCTTTCTGTCCTTTTTCGTTTGTGTCAGCTCAGCTGTACGATGGGATCGGGATAGACTACGCGGCAGATGTCGGCGCCCACGGCGGTGAGCTTGCCGACCAGATCGTGGTAGCCCCGTTCGATCAGATGAATATCGTCGATAACGGTCTGCCCGTCGGCGCAAAGTCCCGCGATGACCATGGCGGCTCCGCCGCGCAGGTCTACCGCGCGCACCGAGGTGCCGTGGAGCGGTGCTCCGCCGGTGACCGACGCGGTCTTGCCGTTGACCTCGATCTGGGCGCCCAGGCGGCGCAGCTCGTCAACGTAGCGGAAGCGGTTGTCCCAAACGCCCTCGGTCAGATGGCAGGTGCCTTCGGCAAGGCAGAAGAGCGCACAGAACTGGGGCTGCATATCGGTGGGAAAGCCCGGATAGGGCAGGGTCTTGATATTGCACTTTTGCAGAGGCTCGGTGCGGGTGACGACAACGGCGTCGTCCAGCTCCTCCACCGAGACGCCCATCTCCTCTAACTTAGCGGTGATGGATTCCAGATGCTTGGGGATGACGTTGTTGATCTTCACCTGTCCGCTGGTAGCGGCGACGGCTGCCATGTAGGTGCCGGCTTCGATCATATCGGGAATGATGGCGTAGGAGCAACCGTGGAGCTCGGATACGCCCTTGATCTTGATGGTGTCGGTGCCCGCGCCGGTGATCTGCGCGCCGCAGGTGTTCAGGAAGTTGGCAAGGTCAACGATATGGGGCTCGCGGGCGGCGTTTTCGATGATCGTCTGTCCGGGAGCGGTGACCGCCGCCATCATGACATTGAGGGTAGCGCCTACCGAGACCACGTCGAAGAAGATGTTTCCGCTGTGCAGACCGCCCTCTCCCACCGTTGCGGTGATCAGACCGTCCTCGCTCTCCTCCACGATGGCGCCCAGCGACTCAAAGCCCTTGACGTGCTGGTCGATGGGGCGCTTGCCGAAGTCACAGCCGCCGGGGTAGCCCACCATTGCCGAGCCGAAGCGTCCCAGCCCTGCGCCCAGCAGGTAGTAGGACGCCCGCATCTTGCGGGTCAGGTCGGCGGAGGGAAGGATGGGGCAGGCACAGGTGGCGTCGATCTCCACGCTGTTGGGACCCAGCATTTCTACGCGGGCGCCCAGCGTTTCCAGTATCTTCAGCGAAAGGGCGATGTCCTTGACGGCGGGAAGGTTGTCGATGTGGCATTTACCGGGCACCAGTAGCGCCGCAAAGACGATGGGGAGAGCGGCGTTTTTCATACCGTCGATCTCGATGGTGCCGTATAGCGGCTTGCCGCCGCGAATCAGTATTTTTTCCATAATTTATGTGAAACTCCCGTGGGAGTATACTCCTGATCGATTTTCAGACTTCGATTGCTCCGATGAGCAGAGTGAGATTCGATAGTATCATTATAGCAGGAATTCTCCCGCGTGTTTGAATAAAGTGTAAATATTTGCGAAATTGGTCGAATTGCATAAAGCGACGCAGAAAATAACGACTCGGTAGCAGTATATGCAAAGGCGGCGGGTTCCGTTCATTCTACGGGATTGGCTTTGTAGTACGCCACTGCCAGATCCACCACCAGACCGTAGCTGTTTGTGCCGGCGGTCTGCCCCTGGGATTGCAGATAGGCGTTGTTGACCGCGGAGCTGACGTCGGCGGCAACGCTGTCCCGATACTGCTCAAAGAAATTGCTTTGCGCGGAAAACTCGTAGACGACCCTGTAGTCCAGCGTAGCGTAGAAGGCGTAGTATTTGGAGGAGCTTGCCTTGGACAGCGCGTTCATTACGTACTCCAGCACGTTGACGTAGCCGCTGTAGCGGATATAGGGATCGTCCGACTCCATGCAGGCAAGGAACGCCACGAAGTTCGCTTCCTCCTCACGGGCGATGCCTCTCTGATGCGCCAGCTCGTGGGCGGCGGTGTAGGGAAGGGAGTAATCGGGGAAGTTTACGTTCAGATTTGCCTCTCCGGTGTAGAAGGAGTAGACGCCGGTGATGTGGGTATAGGACATGGGCTCGCTGAGCATGACGTATTTGATATTGGAGCGAAAATTCTGAATAAAGCCGTATTTTTCGCTGACCGCCTCGTAAGCGTCGTTCAGCCGATCGTTCATCTCGTCCATATCGTAGGGCATTACCGAGAAGGTGCCGTTTCTGAACAGGACGGCGTCCAGCTCGGCGTGAACCTTATCCCGCAGGATCTCGGCGGTGGCGTACAGATCGTCCACCGAGACCGCTTGCCGCTCCAGACCCATCTTCTGATCCAGCGAGGACGCCTGATAGCCGGGCGCCAGCGTCAGCACGAAAAGGCTGTAGAGCGAAAACAGCACCGACAGCATCCCCGCAACGGTGCGGCAGTAGAGCCTTGCCGAGTAGTGGCGGGTCATCCAAATGGTGAAGCCGATCATGAAGAGTAGCGCAAAGGGCAGGAGGACGATCACCAGTTCACCCAGCGAGAAGGGAATCCAACCGGTGGCTTTTGCCAGCAGAAAACGGAACAGCGCACAGACGGTGGAGCTGAAAAAGTCGGCAAAGGGTGCAGAGATACAGCAGATCAGATGCAGGAGCAGACAGAGCGCAGAGATTCCCGGAAAGACGTAAAGCCATTTGGGGATGGAACGGTGAAAGCTCACCGCCGCGCTTTTCAGCTTTCTGCCGATATTACACAGGATGGTGCGGATCTTGTTCATTGGGATAACTCCTTCAGCAGGTTTTGCAGATCGTCGGGCAGGGGCGCGGAGATTTTCCGCAGACTGCCGCCCTGATGGGGAAAGGTCAGTGACTCGGCGTGGAGCGCCTGACGGGGCAGGGCGGGGTGCGCACTGCCGTAGAGCGTATCGCCCACGATGGGATGTCCGATAGAGGCAAAATGCACCCGCAGTTGGTGGGTGCGCCCGGTCTCGGGAAAGGCGCGCACCAGCGTATAGCCACGGTATCGCTCCACCACCTCGTAACGGGTGAGCGCAGGCTGTGCGCCCGCAGGGATCGGTTCACCATCGACGTGAGGGATCGCTTCTCGGGTGATGATGGACGCCTCCTTCCGTCGGATGGCGGCGCTAATTTCGCCGCTGTCTGCGGCAAGCTCGCCGCAAAGGAGGGCGAGGTAGGTCTTGCGGATCTCGCCTCTGCCCATTGCGCCCGCAAGGGCGGCGGCGGTGTAGCGATCCTTGCAGAGCAGGACGGTGCCGCTGGTGTCCCGATCCAGCCGATTGACGGCGCGGAAGACGAAAGGAGAGCCGCCCCCCGACAGATAGAATGCCACGGCGTTGGCAAGGGTATCCCCGGTGTGTCCCATGGACGGATGAGTCGGCATGAAGGGCGGCTTGTTGACCGCCAAAATCCCCTCATCCTCATACAGGACGTCCAGCGGCAGCTCCACCGGCTCCAAATAGGGGTTCTGCTCCTCGGCGCGATCCTCCAACGCCAGTGACAGTTTGTCGCCGGTACGCAGGATCGCCCGCACGGTGACGCGGACGCCGTTCAGGACGATGCCGTCCTCCAGCCGTTTCAAGCGGGAGATTGCTTTATGAGAGTATCCGACTCCCTTCAGGAAGTCGGATACGGTTTTTTCATTCCAAATCTCGGAAACAGTGACGGTCACGGCTCAGCAAACGGGAACGGTCCAGCCCATGGTGTCCTCCAGCTTGCCCCACTGGATACCGGTGAGGGCGTCGTAGAGCATCTGAGAGATGGGGCCGATCTCACCGTTGTTCAGGGTCATGACGGTCTTGCCGTCGTTGAGCTCGCCGATGGGGGAGATGACTGCGGCGGTGCCGGTGCCGAAGGCTTCGTTGAGGGTACCGTTTTGGTAGGCTTCCAGCACCTCGTCGATGGAGAGCTTGCGCTCCTCAACGTCGATGCCCTTTGATTTCAGCATTTCGATGCAGGAGGCGCGGGTGACGCCGGGCAGGATGTTGCCTTCGGAGAGGGCAGGGGTGACGACCTTGCCGTCGATGACGAAGAAGACGTTCATGGCGCCCACCTCGTCGATGTACTTGTGCTCCACGCCGTCCAGCCACAGCACCTGGGCGTAGCCCATCTTCTCGGCTTTTTCCTGACCGATCAGGGAGGAGGCGTAGTTACCGCCTACCTTGGCAAATCCGGTGCCGCCTCTGACCGCGCGGACGTATTCCCGCTCGATGAAGATCTTGACGGGGTTGATGCCGGTGGCGTAGTATGCCGCAACGGGAGAGAGGATGATGGCGAACAGATAGGTCTTGGAGGGGTGAACGCCCAGATGGACGTCGGTGGCGATGATGAAGGGGCGGATGTAGAGCGACTTGCCCTCTTCCTTGGGCACCCAATCCTTATCCATCTCGACGATTGCCTTGATCGCCTGCAGAGCGTCCTCGGGATCGATCTCGGGGATGCACATACGGCGGTTGGTGTTGTTCATGCGCTCGATGTTCTTCTGAGGACGGAAGAGTTGGATCTTGCCCTCGGGAGTGTAGTAGGCCTTCAGACCCTCGAACATTTCCTGCGCGTAGTGGAAAACCATGGTGGCAGGGTCGAGAGAGAGGGGACCGTAGGGAACGATGCGCGCGTCGTGCCAGCCGATGCCCTCGGTGTAGTTCATCAGGAACATATGGTCGGTGTAATAGTTACCGAAGCCCAGTTTATCGTAATCGGGTTTCGTTTTGGCTGCTGTGGTTCTTTCGATTTTGATATCCAGCATTTTTGAAAACCTCCGTTGATGATTTTGAAATCCTTTTTATTGTAGCACAGGAATATGAATTTTTCAAGTGAATTTGATGATTTTTTCCGCTGATCCGTATATTTTTTTACAGGCGAGGCAAAATGAACTACGCAAGCATTATTTTCGGAGGTTTTGTGAATGAAGAAGTTTTTACTCATCCCTATTCTGTGCGCGCTCCTGCTGACGCCTGCCGCGTCTGCGGCTTTTGCCGCTCCGTCGTCCGACGTGGAGGTAGCGGCTCCCGTGGCGATCCGTCTTTCCCCTGCGCTGGACGTGCTGGCGACCGAGCTGACCCTGACCAAAACGGGGCTGGTCTCCAAGGAGATCACCTTCTCGGCGCTGGACTTTGAGTCTCTGCTGGGGGTTGGCTATCTGTCCAGCATCACCGTGCTGACTCTGCCCGATCCCGAAGTGGGGACGCTCTATCTGGAGACCATGCCCGTGATGAAGAACCAGGTGATCTCCCGGGACTCGCTGTCGGCGCTGAAGTTCGTGCCCGCCACTGCTGAGGAGGCTGATTGCTCCTTCGTGTTCGGCACCGTGTCCACCTCTCAGCCGCTGGCGCTGTCCTGTACCCTGCGCCTGACCGACGGCCTCAATTTCGCGCCCGAGACCGATACCGTGAAAACCCGTGACGTCTCGACGCTGGCGGGCATTCCTGTGTACGGCAAACTGACCGCCGCCGATCCCGAAGGGGATGCAGTCACCTACCGCGTCACCGCTTACCCCGAAAAGGGCACGCTCCGCCTGATCGACCGCGCCGCAGGCGAGTTCTTATACACGCCCGTGGAGGGTTATACCGGCTCCGACCGCTTCACCTACGTGGCAGTGGACGAGTACGGCAATTTCTCCGAGGAGATCACCGTGTCTCTGACCGTGGAGGAGACCGCCACCGCAGTCAATTATTGTGATATGGAAGGGAATCGGGCGCTCCTTCCCGCCATGCGCCTTGCCGAGAGCGGGGTAATGATCGGTGAGACCATCGGAGCCTCTGCCTATTTTCATCCCGAGCAGACGGTGACCCGCGCGGAGTTTCTGGCGATGACCCTTTGCGCCGTAGGCGTGGACGTTCCCGAATCGGATGACGTCACCGCCTTCGCGGACGACGCCGACATCCCCGACTATCTGCGCCGCTACGTCTGCTACGCCGTGGGGCGCGGCTACGTCACCGGCAACTCTGCCGACGGAACCGGCTATTTTGAGCCTAACCGCGCCGTCACCTACGCCGAGGCGGCGGTGATGCTCCAAAGCGTGCTGAACCTGACCGCTGAGGGCGTGACCTCGGTCTTTGCCGAGGAGGATACCGTCCCCGCGTGGGCGGAGTCGGCGGTCTGGGCGGTAGCCGAGGCGGGGCTCTTCCCCGACGGCGTGTTCGCCTCCGACTCGGTGGTAAACCGCGCCGACGCGGCAGTGATGATTGCGGGAGTGTTGGAGCGGGGATAAATTCGCAAAAGAGAGCCGCCGTCCCGATGACGGTGGCTCTTTTCGTTGACCGAAGATTCACAGAATATTCACAGGCAGTTTACCGAAAAAGGCGAAATACCGTCGATCTTTGTGATACAATGTAATTACTGATCTGCAATGGACTGCGAGGATGATCTTATGCTTCGATCTGCCTATCTCAAACTGTCGGCGCTGGTGTTGTCGGCACTCCTGCTATGTACCGGATGTCAGCTTCAATTTGGCTACCCCGATGCGGACACTACCTCCGCGACTGCTCCGGCTCCCCAGGCGGCAACCACCGTCGGAAGCGTGAGTGCCGCCGATACGACCCCCTCCTCCACCGGGACGACCGAATCGACTCCCGTGACCTCCGAGCCGGAACCGTCGGTCAGCGTGACCGACCCGCCGCTTACCGACGAGGTCACCACCGACGCTACCGTTACCGACGCACCGGTTACCGAGCCGTCTCCCGCTCCCACCAAACGGGTGGCGTTTACCTTTGACGACGGCCCTCACGCTACCTATACATACAAATTCGTGGACAAGCTGAAGGAGTACGGTGCCACGGCGACCTTTTTCGTGGTCGGCAACAACGTGACCAAAGCCAGAGGCGCCGCCATGGCTTATGCCGCAGAGAACGGATGCGAGATCGGCATCCACAGCTACACGCATACCTCAGCGCTGTATTACGATCGCTGTACCGACGCGGAATTTCTGCAGGATATGCAGCAGACCGCCGATGCTGTCCGGCAATACATTTCCGCCCCCGTGACGCTGATGCGTCCGCCGGGAGGGAATATCACGGCGGCGAGGGTGGCGTCCTGCCCCTATTCGGTGATCCTATGGAACGTGGATTCCAACGACTGGCGCTACAAGAGTCGCACCGATGAGGCTACCATCGAGGCGAATGTGAATACCATCGTGGAGAACGTGATGAGCACCGTTGACGACGGCGACATCATTCTGATGCACGAGATCTACGAAAACTCCTATGAGGCGTTTTGCATCATCATGGATCGGCTTTACGCCGAGGGGTACGAGGTAGTCAGCGTCACCGAGCTTTTGGGCGACAGCCTTCAGCCGGGGAAAAAGTACAGCCACGGATAAGAAAAACCATCGGAGCGATCCGGTGGTTTTTCGTGTCGATAAAGTAATGTTTGGAAAGATGTAGAAACCGCTTGTTCGCACCGTTCCCTACAACGTCTTGCGGGAATTGTTCGCACCAACCCTGTAGGGAACGGTCTTGACCGTTCCGTCCGAACGGTCTGCACAGAGGTGACGGTGGTGGGAATCGTTTGGCGCGGGCGATTCGTGAATCGCCTCTACAACGTCTTGCGGTAATCGGTTCGCACCAACCTTGTAGGGAACGCTCCTTACAAGACCGTTCCCTACGGCGGATTGCGGGAATTGTTCGCACCAACCCTGTAGGGGACGGCGTCCTCGACGTCCCGTCCGAACGGTTTGCACCGAGGTAACGGTTGGTGGAAGGCGTTCGGAACGCGGGCTCCTTCCGTCATTTGCTTCGCAAATGCCACCTCCCTCCCGGAGGGAGGCTTGGTCTGTACGCACCCAACCCCGTAGGGGCGATTCACGAATCGCCCGTCCGAACGGTTTGCACAGAGGTGCGGTTGGTGGGAATCGTTCACACCAACCTTGTAGGGAACGGTCTTGACCGTTCCGTTCGAACGGTTTGCACCGAGGTAACGGTTGGTGCAGATTGTTCGATGCTCATCCGTCGCAGAAAGCGAAGCGTTTGCATCCCCCTTCCCCTAAAGGGGAAGGCTTGGTTTGTTCGCACCAAGGTATGGTATCAAGATTTTTGCTTTATCCGAGGAAATACGCCAGCGCGTTTTGGATCTCCCGATCCCAGTAGAACCAATTGTGATCGCCGTCGGTCTCGGAGTAGGAAAGCTCGTAGCCGTAGGCTTCCAACAGCTTCTTGGCGCGGCGGGAATCGGGGAGCAGACCGTCCTGCAGTCCGCACCAAAGATAGACCTTGGGCAGGGGCGCGCCCGACTTTGCCGCTCTTTCGATGAGAGCGTACACGTCGTTGTCCGACCCCGCGATGGTGGCGGGATCACCGAAAACGTCGCTCCAGTAGCGGCTGCCGAAGCGATTGGGATTTGCCACGTCGATGGCGCCCGAGAAGGAGGCGACCCCCGCAAAGGCACCGGGATCGGACAGCGCCATCTTCAGAGCGCCGTAGCCGCCCATGGAAAGACCGGCGACGAAGTTATCCTCTCGCTTATCGCTCATACAGCGGAACATGGAGCGGCAGACGGCGGGGACTTCTTTGGTGATGAAGGTCTGAAAACGGTCGCCGTGCGCCATATCGGTGTACCAGCTTTTGCCGGCGGCGGGCATGACCACGGCGAGATTTTTATCGGCGGCGTAGCGCTCGATGGAGGTGCGTCTCTGCCAGATGGTGTGGTCGTCGGACAGACCGTGGAGAAGGTAGAGGGTCTTGCAGGTGCCGCCGCCTGCGGTGTTCATGCCGATGAGGGTGGTGGATTGCTGGGGCAGGATCACGTCCATAGACGCCGCCATTCCCAGCACGTCCGAATGAAAGCTTATGTGAAGAAGTGCCATAGTGTACCTCCGATAGTTTTAGTTGAGGATAGTATAGCATAAATGGGATGATTTGTCCAGTAGGTAAGGTGAAAACTTCTTCGGGTGAAAGAATAGTGTGATGCGGTTAGGATCTGCACCGTCCCAAGGCTCCCTCCGAGAGGGAGCCTTGGGTTGGTGTGCGCTGTTTCTGTATCGGTCTGTGTCGTATTGGAGCGACAAAAAAGTTTTTCCGAATGGGAAATATCACCGAATGGGAAATATCATTAGTTAAGAAAAGAACTGAGTCCAAAAGAGGGATAGGCAATTGATTTGTACTCTAAATGTCTCTATGAGACATCAACAAATGTCCGAAAAGCCTCTATTGCTTTGTCTCTCATTGCAAAATCATAAATTCCCTGATTCATCAGTTTGATGACAAAGAACATATTTTCCATAATAGATAGCTTATAATCACTCATAAATGTTTGATAAGAATAGTTGGTTATTTGCTTACTTAATATTTGATAGTAATTGTTTAGGTAAGGCAATACTTTTTCTTTATTAGGCGCTATATGAAGTGCAAACAGCATTGCTAAATCTTCCGTAGGGATACCGATCCTGACCGCTTGGAGTCCGTCAAATTTGACCTGCCCATTTACTCTGGAAATGTTGATCCTACTGGGATTCAGATCGCCGTGAATGACGGTTATATTATTGCCGGTATAGAATCTGTTTTCTAACAGTTCGATATATGCGGTTCTCATAATGTCGATAGCACGTTCAAAACAATTCAGTTTTTCATCATCTATATCATTGATCATTGATTTCCACACTTTGGGGATCTTTCCGCCTTTTTCGTTTTCTTTGTATATTTTGAAATCCTTCGACATCATGGATATATGAGAACGGAGATTTTCTTTAGAAGCTAACCGCCAGTCAAGACCGATGTGAGAGAAGGCATCTTCGTTTTCCCAAAATGTCGCGTGCCAGTCCGCAATAGCTTTCAGCCATAGGGGAAGGTTGTTTCTGAAAAATACGCCGTTTTCATTGTTCTCGTCATAATGAAAGCCACTCATATAAGTATCATCGATGTGATCTATCAAAATCAATTGTTTATCATAGTCAATGAGATGGACACAGGGCAGAGTGGGGATGCTTTTGCTGAGTGTATCATACGAACGGATTTCGGCACTATTTCCGTTATATTTCTTTTCAATGAGTTCGAAGGAACCTTGAGATGAGGAAACGAGTAGTTTTGTGATGGTGTTGCCTTCAATGATAACAGAATCTTCTCTCTTGATACTACATACGCCGATATTTCCGATTGATTTGTTTAGAGCGTTTGTGATTTGGGTTTTAGTGAATGTTTGTTCATGTAGTAGACTTAATATATCACCCAATTCCGCTATGGTTTGTTGGGCTTGACTATTTGATAAGCTTCTGTCACTTTCATCGACCAAATATTCGGGTATAAGGATATCGTCAATGGTGCAACTGAATAATTGTGCAAGTTGAGGCAACAAATGAGTTTCGGGCAAGGTATGACCGTTTTCCCATTTGCTCACGGCTTGCGGAGAAATATAGAGCAAATCTGCTATTTGCTGTTGGGAATACCCCATTCTTTTTCGTAAAGATGCTATTTTCGCCCCAACTCTTTTTGTATCAAGCATTTTAATCCTCCGGTTTACTCTTTTTCATAATTATAACATAGCAATTTGTTATTGTCTATACAATATTTCGTACGAAATGTTAACCTGCAGTTAATATGAGAGGTTAGGACTTGTACTGACTATGCCTCCCCCTCAGCAGCAGTTGCTTCGTAACTGCATGGAGGTGTCACCGCAGGTGACGGAGAGGGCTGTCGGGGCGATGCGGCATAATGCGAGAGAATGCGTAGGCGGTGGGCGAGGACGCCGGTCCCTACGGGAATCTCGATGATTTCCGTTCTTTTTTCTCAAAACCTCTTGAAACTCCGCGAAAAATGTGCTATACTATACTGTATTATTCTAAAAAGGACTGAATATCATGCTCAAACTGAAAAAACGCATCGCAGAGAGCCTTGCCGCGACCCTCGCCGCTATGACGCCCGAGCCCGTGCCCGGCGCCGACGAGCTGGCATCTCTCTTGGAATATCCCCCCGATAACAGCATGGGCGACCTTGCGCTCCCCTGCTTCCGCTTTGCCAAGGTCATGCGCCGCGCGCCCAAGATGATCGCTGAGGCGATTGCCGAAAGCTTCATCTGCGAGGGAATTGAGACGGTGACCGCCGTCAATGGCTATCTGAATTTTAAGATCTCCCCCGATTTCTACGCCAAGTCCGTCCTGCCCGAGATCCTCGAGAAGGGCGCCGACTACGGTAAGCTGAACATCGGGGAAGAGAAGACCGTCGTCCTCGACTACTCCTCCCCCAACATCTGCAAGCCCTTCCACATCGGACACCTGGGCACCACCGTCATCGGTCATTCCATCCGTCTGACCCACGAGTTCATGGGCTACAAGTGCGTGGGTATCAACTACCTCGGCGACTGGGGCACCCAGTTCGGCAAGCTGATCACCGCCTACCGCAAGTGGGGCTCCAAGGAAGAGGTGGAGAAGGGCGGCATCGACTATCTGGTGGATATCTACGTGCGCTTCCACGCAGAAGCCGAGAACGATCCGACCCTGAACGATCTTGCCCGCTACGAATTCCACAAGATGGAAGAGGGCGACGAGGAAAATCTCGCGCTCTGGAACTGGTTCAAGGAGATCTCGCTGGAAGAGTACGAAAAGACCTATAAGCAGCTGGGTATCACCTTCGATTCCTATCTGGGCGAGTCCTTCTACACCGACAAAATGCCCGCGCAGGTGGAAAAACTGCGGGAGATGAACCTTCTCAAGATCGACGACGGCGCGTCCATCGTAGATCTGGAAGCGTACAAGCTTCCCCCCTGCCTGATCCTCAAGCGGGACGGCTCCACCCTCTATCCCACCCGTGACATCGCCGCCGCCGTCTACCGCCACGACACCTACGACTTCGACAAGTGCATCTACGTGACCGCCAACCAGCAGTCCCTGCACTTTGCCCAGTGGTTCAAGGTAGTGGAGCTGATGGGCTACGACTGGTACGACAAGCTGGTGCACGTTCCCTACGGCACCATCAGCGTGGAGGGTGTGAAGCTCTCTACCCGTCACGGCAATATGCTCCTGCTCCGCGACGTCTTTGCCGCCGCCATCGACAAGGTCAGCGAGATCATGGCTACCAAATCCCCCGATCTGCCCGATCGCGACAAGGTTGCGGAAGAGGTGGGCGTGGGCGCGGTGATCTTCTACTACCTCTTGGGCGGCATCGGCAAGGACTCCAGCTTCGTGATGAGCGACGCGCTCTCTTTCGAGGGAAACACGGGTCCCTACGTCCAATACACCTACGCCCGCACCTGCTCCATCCTCGACCGTGCCGGCGAGATCGGCGAGTCTGAGGTGACGCTCACCGCTCCCGAGGAGTGTGAGCTGGTAAAGACGCTCTCCCGCTTCTCCGAGTGTGTGCTCCGCGCCATGAAGGAGTACGAGCCCTCCAATATTACCCGTTATATCCTCGACGTAGCGGCGGCGTTCAACCGCTTCTACCACGAGTGCCCCATCCTCTCGGCAGAGAGTGAGGCGGTCAAGAACACCCGTCTCTTGCTCACCAAGGCAACTAACACCGTGCTGGGAAATGCTCTGCCGCTGATTTGCCTCAAGACACCGAGAAAGATTTAAGCTGTAACGCACTTTTGCTTTTATATGCCCTCTCCGTCACGCCTTCGGCGTGCCACCTCTCCCGGAGGGAGAGGCTTCCTACAAGGCTCTCCCTCCGGGAGAGCTCCCGCGTAGCGGGTGAGAGGGTCTAATAATGATAGAAGTATCAGGCGAACTGTGTTCGTCCGTCAAACCCTACGGTATGAAATGAAATAATATACCCCCCGTCGGGCAAGTATTTGCCCGACTTAAGAAAGTTCTTTGTCCAACTTTCTTTCAAGAAAGTTGGCGGGGCCATAGTTCGCCAAAGGCGAACTATTAGGCAGAGCCCCAAATATGATAAAAAGGAGTAACCAATATGTCCGGACATAGCAAATGGAAAAATATTATGCACAAGAAAGAGAAGACCGACGCGCAGAAGGCGAAGGTCTTCACCAAGATCGGCAAGGAGATCGCCATCGCCGTTCGTGAGGGCGGTTCTGATCCCAACTCCAACAGCAAGCTGGCAACGCTGATCGCCAAGGCAAAGTCTCTCAACGTGCCCAACGATAACATCAAGCGCGCCGTAGATAAGGCAAGCGCAGACGGCGTGGTCTACGAGGAGTACACCTACGAGGGCTACGGTCCCGCAGGCGTTGCGCTCATCGTCACCACCGCCACCGATAACAAGAACCGCACCGCAGGCAACGTCCGCCACTACTTCGACAAGTTCGGCGGCAATCTGGGCACCCAGGGATGCGTGTCCTTCATGTTCTCCGATCAGGGTCTGATCCTCATCAACAACGAGGAGGGAGACTACGACGAGGACACCGTCATGGAAGCCGCGCTGGAAGCTGGCGCGTCCGACTTCCAGGTGGACGAGAACGTGTTCGAGATCTACACCGAGCCGGAGGATCTGGAGGCTGTTCGCGCCGCGCTGGAGGGTAGCTACACCATCGAGTCTGCCGAAGTGACCAAGATTCCTTCTTCTTACATCACCCTCGACGATCCCGCCGACGTGGAGAAGATGGAAAAGCTGGTAGACGCTCTCGAGGACGACGACGACATCCAGGACGTGTATCATAACTGGGATGCATAAAAAACGGAGGCAAAGCCTCCGTTTTTATGCGGCAGTTGCAAGGCAACTGCGATGAAAATTAAACGGAGGCTTTGCCTCCGTTTTTGTATGCGGCATACGGACCCTGAGGGAGGCATACGCTACGGCGTATGCCTCCCCTTGTTATAAGTATTACATATGGTGCACAATTCTTAGAATTGTGCAAATCCCCATTGACAAGCGGATCGAAAACCGCTACAATAAAACTAAGATAAGCACCAAATCGGCTCCCGACTTTTGCGGAGCGTCGGTTCATAATTCACAAAACGGTCGGCAGAATTAACCGGAAACGGTCGGTGTATTTTTCTTTGCGGACTCATATAGAGAGGAGGACTTGCTATGCTCATTCTTCGTCATCCCGGAGGGGGAGATATGGAATTTTGCACGGGCGGACAGTTTATTTCCGAAAGAGGCGGCGCCGTCCATCCCCACCGAACCCTGGACACCTACGTTCTGCTGTTCGGCAATTCGGGGGAATACCGCATCAGCCAAAACGGACGGGAATACCGTCTGACGGAGGGCACCTATCTCCTGCTTCTCAAAGATCACGAGCACTTCGGCACCCAGCCCTGTGCCCCCGGTCTGCGCCATTACTGGACTCACTTCACCCTGACGGGCGAGACCCTGCTGTCCGAGGACGACGGGCTTGCCGAAGCCGAGCGGATCGTCTCAACCGACCAAGGAAAACGAGCATTTTTGATCCCCGAGTACGGGCAGGTCAAAAACCGCGAGCGAATCCGTCTCTTGTTTCACCAGCTCATCGACACGGCGCGGACTGCCAGCCTGTACCAGTCGGAGCAGTGCAATGCGATCCTGCAGATGCTCCTGATGGAGATCTCGGACGACTATATCCGTCGGATCACCCACAGGGAAGAGCACTCCCGCGCCGACTTCACCGCCTCGCAGGTGATGGAGTGGATTCGCCTCAACGCTTGTTCCATCACAAAGGTGTCGGAGGTGGCAGACCATTTCGGCTATAACTGCGAATACCTTACCACCCTGCTGAAAAGAACCACCGACCGCTCACTGACCGAGCATATCACGGCGGGCAAAATTGAGACCGCCAAGCAGCTGCTTCTTTGCTCCAACCGCTCCATCAAGGAGATCGCCTACGCCTGCGGCTTTGCTTCCGATAAATACTTCCTCCGCGTTTTCCGCGAGAAGGTAGGACTCACCCCGGGCGAATACCGCACCGCGTACTATAAAATGCACTATAATGCGTGAAAAATCCAACGGTTTTTCCAAGGAGGCGACTATGAACGACCGAATCAAACCAATGCGTCAAGCCGTTCTGGCGGGCGACCATAAAGCCTGCCGCCGACCCTTTCCCGTCGGGGCGGAGCAGGCGTTCCGCGATCCTGCCCTCTCCTACTCTCTGCGCACCGCCCTGCGCTTTTCCGCGATCTGCGACCGCGAGACGCCCGTAGTGGAAAAGGACGCCGAGATCGTTCTGCAACGGACGGTGATCGCGGTTCCCGAGGTCTGCTCGGACGGTGAGATGGACGCGCTCCGTGCCAAATACTTCCTCCACGAGCGAGGAAACGTCTCCAATATCTGCCCCGACTACGCGGGCGTCATCGCATCGGGGCTGGACGCCGTGCTTTCCTCCATCGAGGGCAGGGAAGGCGAGCTCTACGATGTGCTTCGAATCGAAATCGCCGCGCTCTATCGCCTCTGTGACCGTTACCGCACCGAAGCCCGGCGGGTAGGCAACGTCGCCGTTGCCGAGCGATTGGCAAGGCTTCCCCGTGAGGGAGCAAGATCCTTCGCCGACGCCCTGCAGATGTTCCGCATCCTGCACTTTTCCATTTGGGCGGAGGGCGAATACCACGTCATCGTGGGGCGGCTGGACCAGTACCTCTATCCCTACCTTGCCGCCGATCTTGCGGCGGGTGTGCTGACCCGCGACTCTGCGCTGGAGCTTTTGGAAGAATTTTTTGTCAGCTTCAATCTGGACAGCGACCTCTATCCCGGTATGCAGCAGGGGGACGACGGACAGAGCATCGTCCTCGGCGGCTGTGACGCCGAAGGAAACGACGCTTACAACCTCCTCTCCGAGCTGTGCATGACCGCCTGCGGCAATCTTTGCCTTGCCGACCCCAAGATCAATCTGCGGGTATCGAAAAACACCCCTATCGAACGCTTTACGGAAGCCACCCATTTGACGGCAAAAGGGCTGGGCTTCCCCCAATATTCCAACGACGACGTGGTGATCCCCGGTCTGATCGCGCTGGGCTACGATCCTGCGGACGCGGCAAACTATACCGTCGCCGCCTGCTGGGAGTTCATCATCCCCGCCAAGGGCATGGAGATCCCCAACATCGCCGCTCTCTTTTTCCCAACCGCCGTTCACCGTGCACTTCACGCATCACTGGCATCCGCTCCCGATTTTGACAGCTTCCTTGCCGCCGTAAAAGCCGAGGTTACTGCCGAGGCGAGACGGCTTACCGATTCGGTACAGAATCTGTTCATCCTGCCCGCGCCCTTCCTTTCGATGATGGAGGGGGATTGCTTGCAGACCGGGCGCGACGTGTCCGAGGGTAATCTCTACAATCACTACGGTATCCACGGCGTGGGACTGTCCACCGCAGTCGACTCCCTTGCCGCCATCCGACAGTTCGTGTTTGAAGAAAAAACGGTGTCGCCCGCCGAGCTGATCGCCGCCATCGACGCCGATTTTGAGGGCTACACCGATCTCTACGCCACCCTCCGCTATGCCGATTGCAAAATGGGCAACGGCATCGAGGAGGTGGATGAACTGGCGAAAATCCTGCTGGAAACCTTTGCGGATTCCCTCAAAGGAATCCAGAACGAGCGGGGCGGCATCTTCCGCGCAGGCACCGGATCGGCGATGTTCTACCTGCACGCAAACGACTCCTTTGCCACCCCCGACGGCAGATGTGCCGCCGAGCCCTACGGCACCAACTATTCCCCCAGCCTGCACGTCCGCAATCGCGGTCCGCTGTCGGTGATCCGCTCCTTCACCCTCCCCGATCTGACGAAAACCATCAACGGCGGTCCGCTGACCATGGAATTTCACGCCGACAGCTTCCTCACCGAGGAGGGCATCCGATCGGTGGCGCTACTGGTAAAGACGTTCGTGGAAAAGGGCGGACACCAGCTCCAGCTCAACGCCGTGGACGTGGAGGTACTAAAGGACGCACAGATCCACCCCGAAAACTACCGAAGTCTCATCGTCCGCGTGTGGGGATGGAGCGCCTATTTCGTGGAGCTGTCCCGCGAGTATCAGGATCACGTCATCCGCCGCCAGGAGTTCACTCCATGAGAAGCGGTACGGTCTTTGATATCAAGGAGCTGGGGCTCTACGACGGCGACGGCATTCGCCTCACCGTTTTCCTGAAGGGATGCCCCCTCTCCTGCGTGTGGTGCCAAAACCCCGAAGGGCAGAGGATGCTCCCGGAGGTCTTCCGCCACGAAAGCCGTTGCCGCTCCTGCGGCAGATGCCGCATCCCCTGCACCCATCCCGATTGCGCGCCTTACGGCGTTTGTCTCCGCGCCTGCCCCGACCGTCTCGTCGGGCTGTACGGCAAGGTCTATACCTCCGACGCCCTTGCAGACGAGATCAACTCCTACGGCGACTTTCTCCGCTACGGCGGCGTCACCTTCTCAGGGGGCGAGCCGACGCTTCAATCGGCGTTCCTGCGGGAGGTTGCCGAAAAAGTCCCCTATCCCAAGGCGATGGAGACCTGTGCCGCCGTTCCCGAGGAGGATTTTCTTCCCCTTGCACTGCTGATGGACGATCTCTTCGTGGATCTGAAGATCATGGATGAGGACGCCCACATTCGTTACACGGGACAGAGCAACCGACAGATCTTCCGAAATATCCGCGCGCTGGACGGAGCGGGGAAGCCCTACGTCATCCGCGTGCCGCTGATCCCGGGCATTACCGATTCCGACGAAAATCAGGACGCCATCGCCGCCTTTTTGGCGGGGATGCACTCGCTCAAGCGCGTGGAGCTGCTTTCCTACAATCCCTTCACTCCGCACAAGTACGCCCTGATCGGCAGGGCGTACACGGCGGCGATCGCAGATCGACCGTCGAATATCCGTACCGACCTCTTCACCGCCCGCGGCATTGATTGCGTCGCCCTGCGGCTGAGGGGTGCGGCGCCCACCCGATGATTCTATTACCGAAAGAGGGATACAAGATGAGAAAAATCACGTCTATTCTATTGACAGGAGCTATGTGTATGAGTTTACTTGCCGCTTGCCAAAGCACGTCGGAGGACACCTCCGCTACCACCACCGCAGGCAGTGATCCTGCGACCACCACTACCGCCGCGTCTGATACCACGACTGCCAATCCCCCCGAAACGAACCCGCCCGAAACCGATCCCCCCAAGACCGACGAGACGCCCGTCACGCCCGACGCTTTCGTTCCCACCGATCTGGACAATCTGCTGATCTGGTACGACGCCTCCGCACTGGAGCTGTCCGATGGCGCAAAGGTAGAGCGGATGGAAAACCTTGCCGCCAAGGATGGCGAATATCCCGCCGTTGCCACCGACTCCCGCAACGCGCCCACCTACAAAGTCGAGAGCGATATTGCGGGAAAACCCGGTCTGGTACTGGGCAAACAGACCTCGATGAAGGTGGAGGGCAGTGAAAGCTTCGCCTTCGACGACTTCACCATCATCACGGTCGTCCGCGCCAACTCGGTGACGGGCAACAACGACCACAACCAGATCTTCTCCAAGCTGGCAAACAGCGGACCGTGGGATCATCAATGGTACTTCAATATCAACGGTGCCTCCCGTATGAACGCAGGCTGGAAGGACACCACCGGCGCGTATATGGACTTCGGCTCTGCCGCAGGTGATCTTGCGGTCAACACCGACTATATTCTGGCTTCCTCCAAGCAAGGAAAGACCAGCAGGCTCTATATCAACGGCACCAACGTGGGCGCCCTGACCTCCTCGGTGAACACGGTCGCCAAGAACACCCAGCCGATCTATATCGGTGCCAACGGATCCACCTCTCAAGCTATGGACGGCACCGTTTGTGAGATCCTCCTGCTGGAGGGCGAAGTTACCACCACCGAAATCTTTAACCTGCTGTCCTATTTGGCAGAGAAATGGAGCATTCCTATGGATACGTCCGGATTCCTTCCCGAAGGTCTTGCGCTGACCGTCACCGTCGGCGGCGAGGAGATTCGCGAGCTGTCGCTGAAACAGACCTCCTACAAGCGCACGCTGGCATACGGCACCGCCAAAGCCCCCGAGGTCACCGCTACCGCCACCGTGGACGGCAAAGCCGTCGCCTGCAAGGTCACCCAGGCGGATAGTGCCGACGGCACCGCTACCGTGACCCTGCCCGACTACGACGTTTCCTACACCGTGAAGTTCTCGGTACTGGACCGTGAAACCGTCACCCTCACCCGCGCCGACGTGACCGAGGTCACGCTTCTGGACGGCTTCTGGAAGGACAAGGTGGAGCTGTTCGCCACCACCACCATCCACACCGCGCTGGACAAATTCGTCCAGCAGGGCTGTCTCCGCAACTTCGAAAAGGTGATCCGCGGCAGCAGCTCTCCCGAAAACAATCCCTGGCTGGACGGTCTTCTCTTTGAGACCATCGCCGCCGCAGGCGACTTTTTGAAGGTCTACGACGATCCTACCCTGAAGGCAAGAGTAGACGAATACATCGACGTGGTCTACAACGCCTCCATGGCGTCCGAGAACGGCTTCCTTTCCACCCACGCCATGCTGCAGAAGCCCGGTCAGTATTTCGATGACCACGGACAGGGCGTATGGTACCACGAGTGCTACAACTTCGGCTGTATGGCGGAGGCGGCTGTCCACTACTACGAAGCTACCGGCGAGATCAAGCTGCTCTACGTCACCGCCCGCTTTGCGGAGTTCATCGCAGACAACTACGGCTACGGCAAGATCAACATGGTGCCCTCCCACTCGCTGACCGAGGAAGCACTGCTGGAGTTCTACCGTCTGCTCCGTGACACCGAGGGGCTGACCGAACGGTTGGAGACCTACAACAGCAAGTATCCCCTTGACATCGACATCGAGGAGTACGCCGATCTGGTGAAGTTCTGGATCGAGAATCGCGGCAACAGCGACAACCGCGTCAACAACACCCTCTACGGCACCTACGCCCAGGATCACCTGTACTACTTCGATCAGGTGGTCGCCGCAGGTCACGCAGTGCGTGCCAACCTGTTCTATACCGGTATGGCGGCGGCGGGCAGTGAGTTTGAAAACCTCACCTACCTCTCCACCGCGCAGAACCTTTGGACGAATATCGTCAACAAGCAGATGTACATCACCGGCGGCGTGGGCGCCACCAAGACCGACGAGGCGTACGCCGACGACTACGATCTGCCCAACGACGGCTACTGCGAGACCTGTGCGCAGGTGGCAATGGCGTTCTTCGGCGGCTATCTGTCCGAGAAGTTTGAGGATGCAAGCTACGCCGACACCATCGAGCGGCTGATGTACAACGGCATCCTCGGCTGCGTTTCCCAGGACGGCAACGATTTCTACTACACCCAGCCCCTGAACACCTCCAACCATCAGCGTTGGGAATGGCACGATTGCGCTTGCTGTCCTCCTATGTTCCTGAAGTTCTACTCCACGCTGGCAAACTACATCTACTCCTACGACGCCGACTCTATCTACGTCAACCAGTTCGTTTCTTCCATCCTTAGTCACGGCGGTCTGACCCTTACCATGGAGACCGATATGCCTTGGGAGGGAACCACCACCCTCACTCTCAAGGGCGGCGACCGCGAGCTGCTGATCCGCATCCCCGAATGGGCGACCGACGGCGTTGTCGTCACCGTCAACGGCAAGGCGTACGACTTTGAGACCCGCAACGGCTTTGCGGTTGTGGACGCCAAGGACGGCGACAGGATCGAGATGACCGTCACTATGAAGGCACACCGCAACTACGCCCATGAGAAGGTCACCGCCAACGTCGGCAGAGTTGCCTACTCCTACGGTCCGCTGGTCTACTGCCTGGAGAGTGTGGACAACGCAACCCTTCCCAACGTAAGCTCCAACGAAAACGGCTTCAAGCTGGTGGAGGACTCCGACCTGACCTTCACTTTTGAAGAAGACCTTTTGGGCGGCGTGGTCACGCTTGCCACGCAGGCAACCGTCGGCTCAAAAACCTACGATGTCAAGCTGATTCCCTTCTACGTCCGCGCAAATCGCGGCGCATCGGGTGCATACGTTTGGATGTTAGAGCAAAAATGACAGAATTACACTGATTTTCTGCAAATGCAAAGCTGCCACCGCTTCGGCGGTGGCAGCTTTGCATTCTCTCACGTTTTCTTTTCGTGAGAGCGTTTTCGATATTCCACGGGGGTCATCCCAGTGCTTGCGCTGAATACGCGGTTGAAGTTGCGGATGCTTTGAAATCCGCTTTCCAGCGCGATCTGTGCAATGCCGTTTTCGCTGTTGATCAACCGCTCCTTGGCGGCGTCCACCCGATACAGATTGATATACCGTCGGAGATTGATCTTCACATTGGCGCTGAAGACCCGGGAAAGATAGTGCATCTCATAGCCCAGCTCCTGCGCCATTTTCTCCAGCGAGATCTCCTCCTGATAATGTTCGGTGATATAGCTCAGCATCCTGTGGATCAGCTCGGTATTGTCTTTTTTTGCAGGCAATAGAGTGCTTTTTTCGTAAAATTCGTTGCAAACGGCGTACAGGACGGCTTTCATGGCAAGGGTCGTTCGCTTCTTTTTTTGAATACAGTAGCCCAAATAAAAATCCTTCACCTGACCGTCGCAGTCAAATACCGGCGTCAGCACATCCTTGTCCGCCACCAGCTTGGCAAAGCCGGGAATATGATCCTTGGAAAATACGTGGACGATTACCCGCGTCTCTCCCACGCTCTCGTAGGAGTGGATCAGATTGGACAGGATCAGCGCCATCTGTCCCTCCCCTGCTACGAAGGTCTTTCCCTGAACGGTGATCTTCAGATCCCCCTGTACCATGTAGATCAGCTCGAAATCTCTGTGAAAATGAGGAGCGTAGGCAAAATCGAAATACATTCTGATGTCGTTATTGGTTCCCTCGCGGGAATTGTCGGTTTGATACAGGATCATGTGGCGACTCCCGAAAAAAGATAATTTTTGTCTATTATTATACACGTTTTTTCTTTCATTGTCAAGTAGGCTCGTGTATAATGAAAGTGTAGAAGCGATCCCGCACCGTCTTTGTTAAACGCGGCACGGATCCCTCGATCAGACGCTTTCCTACGGAGGTACTTATGAAATTCAAATCCCTACTCGCTCTCCTGCTGGCGGGACTGACGGCATTCCTGCCCGCCTGTAAGAGTGGAACCGACACAGGCGGTATCTCCGACGGCGGCACGTCCGCCGTCGTCACCACCGCTACAACGACCGCCCCGGGCGAGGTCGTGGTGACACCGCTGACCGAACGCACGCCCACAAACGGCGTATACGCCGAATACTTCAAGGGGATCTCCTGCGACAGCTTCGTGGGCGGCGAGATCGTCTCCGAGATCGACTTTGAGTTCGTCCGCGGCACCGCTCCCTATTCGGGCGCGGGACGCTCCGACTACTCCATCCGCTACACGGGACAGATCCTTGCTCCCAAGAGCGGTGAATACACCTTCACCACCACCGCCGACGACGGCGCCGTGCTGACGGTAGGCGACACCGTAGTGGTCAGCGACGGTGGACCGCACCTTGCCGAGTCCCATTCTGGAACGGTTACCCTCACCGAGGGCGAATATTACCCCTTCACGCTGGAGTATTACAACGGCGAGCTGGGCGGCAGTATTTATCTGTCGTGGACGGTTCCCGGCGGAGCGGATGCTACCGTTCCTGCGGAAAATCTCTTCCTGCCCGCCCACTTTGCAAACGTCCATCTCACCGAGTCGGCAGGGAAGATGCAGGCGACCGTCTCGCCCATCGCTTACGACGGTGGCGGCAGTCTGATTTTGGAAAAAGTAGCGGACGGTACGGTCACCGAGCGCGCCGAGACCCCGCTGGAGGGCGGCAAGACCGTCACCTGCGCCATGGACGGCGCATCCGTCGGTGACCTGTTCCGAACCTATGTAATCAACGGAGGAAATGAAATGATCTCTGAACTGACCCAAAAACGCTTCGGCGTGGACTTCGAAATCACCGTCGATCCCGCCAATACCGTCGGCAACGTTTCCGATTATCTGATCGGCGCCTGCATGGAGGACGTGAACCACGAGCTGTACGGCGGCATTTGGTCGCAGATGATCTACGGCGAGCGGTTCGCCGAGCCGTCGGCAGGCTCCACCCTTACGGGCGAGTTTGACGTCTCGGACGGCACCTTCTCCGCCGCCGTCAAGGACGGCGAATCGGCGCTGAAGGTGGAGAGAGGGGACAACGGCCCCAAGCTTACCTTCCAAAACACCGAATCCACCTCCGGTACCGCCTCTATGGAAATGCTGTTGGAGGGCGACGGCCCCGTGGGCTTTCTCATCAAAGCCTCCGACCTGCGCCCCGGTGCTGACAATTTCTACGGCTACGAGGTGGCGCTGGGCGACAACTTCCTGCGCCTTGCAAGACACGAAAACAACTACACCCTGCTGAAGGAAGTCTCGGTCAACGCGCCTCGCGGCAGTTGGGTGACGCTCTCGGTAGAATATACCGCCGACACCGTCACGGTTTCGGTCAACGGCGCGGTGGCGCTCACCTACACCGACGCAAGTCCCATCCGAAGCGGTGCTGTCGGTCTCAGAGCGTGGAATGCCACCGGCTACTTCCGCAACATCACCGTTGCCACCGACGGCGGTGCTACGCGGACGATCGAATACGGCTCCTCCGCAGACGCTCTCTCCGTTTCAAAGTGCTGGGACGTCACCGTCTCGGGTGACGTGGACGCCGCGGCATCCATCGATACCGCGACCCTCTATAACGGTCAGCAGACCCAAAAGCTGATCCACGGCGGCGGCGACGGCACTCTCACGCTCTCCAACCGCGGACTGAACCGCATGGGAATGTCCTTTGTCGAGGGCAAGGACTACGACGGCTATTTGTATATCGCCTCTGATCGAAACACCACCCTCACCCTGTCCCTGGGCTCTGCCGACGGCAGTCAGACCTACGCCACCGCTACCGTTGACGTGAAGGCGGGCGATTTCCAAAAATACGCCTTCACTATGACCCCCGACACCACCGACGCCAACGGCAGATTAGCCCTGACCCTCACCGCCCCCGCCGAGATCAACGTGGGCTACGCCTTCCTTCAGCCGGGTGAGTGGGGACGCTACAAGGGTCTGCCCGTCCGCCGCGACGTGGTAGAGGGTATGGAAGAGATCGGACTGTCGGTTCTGCGCTTCGGCGGCTGTATGGCAAACGCCGCCGACTATAAGTGGAAGGATATGATCGGCGCGCCCGAGGATCGCCCCACCTATCAGGGCTGGTGGTACACCTACTCCTCCTTCGGCTTTGGCATCATAGAGTTCATGGATCTCTGCGAGGCAATGGGCATCCTGTACGTCCCCGACTTCAACGCCTACGAGACCCCTGAGGATATGGCGGACTTCGTCCGCTTCGCACTGGGCACCGATCCCGCCGACGAGTGGGTGCAACTGCGCATCTCCATGGGCAGGGAAGAGCCCTACAACCTCAAGATGATCCAGATCGGCAACGAGGAGAAGGTCAACGACGACTACGCCCGCCGCTTCAACGCTATCGCGGACGCCATCAAGGACGTCGCGCCCGATCTGATCCTGGTGGTGGGCGACTTCGCCTACAAGAACGTGATCACCGATCCCTACAATTTCACCGGAAGCGACGCGGGCATCACCACGCTGGCACCGCACAAGTCCATCCTGGACAACGCCGCAGAAAACGGTCAGACCGTTTGGTTTGATATCCATTGGTGGAGCGAATCGGGCAACAAGCCTGCCTCCTACATTGAGGCGGCATTCAGCCTCTACGACGCGCTGAAGGAGATCTGCCCCGCATCCGATCCCAAGCTTTGCGTCTTCGAGCTCAACGCCAACGCCCATACGCTGGAGCGCGCGCTCTGTAACGCCTACGCTATCAACGCCGCCGTGAAGGCGTCGGATATTTTCCCCATCGTCTGCTCGGCAAACTGCCTGCAGGTGCAGGATCAGAACGACAACGGCTGGAATCAAGGTTTGGTGTTCATGGACAGCGACGAGGTATGGCTCCAGCCTCCCGCACTGGCGGCAGAGCTGATGGGCAGCGGTCTGCAGGACACGTTGATCGCCCATACTGCCGAGGAGAACGTGGATTTTTCCGTCAGTGCCACCCGCTCCGACGACGGCAAGACGGTGGTGCTCACCGTGATCAACCGCTACGAGTCGGCGCAGACCGTGTGGGTAGACTGCGCGGGTATAGACGGCATGACGGTGCAGTCGCTGGGCGGTGCGCTGAGTGCGGTGAACACCGCCGCCGATCCTCACAAGGTCGCTATCGGAGATTCTACGGCGTGTGACGGGCAGACCGTCACCCTCCCCGCAAACTCGGTGAACGTCATCACCGTGACCGTGCAGTAAGCGGTGACGGAAACTACAAAACGGCAAGAGCGTTTGCTCTTGCCGTTTTGATTGGTTGTGGACTTTATTTCTGCCTTAAAAAGGCGATTTTCGAAAAGGCGGCGCTTTGGAAAGTTTGGGTAGGTGTGGAACCCTTTTTCAAAAAGGGTTCCGCGAAAGCGTCTTCCTTACTCAGCGTCGGGGGTGGGGATCTCGATGGCGTCGTCGGAGGGCGCGGGTGCGCTCTTTTTGCCTGCGAAGGACGAGATCAGCTCGGTGATGTCCAGACCGGTGGCGGTCTTCACCGCCTCAAAGATCTGGCTGGAGGAGTTGGTGACCTCCTGCATCAGCTTGGTGGTGTTGTCGCTGCCGTACATGGTGATGCTGTCTACGTTGGCAAGAGGCTCTGCGATGTTCTTCGCCATTTCGGGCAGAACGGCAAGGAGCATTTCCAGAATGGACGCTTCGCTCATCTTTTGCTGAGCCAGCGCCTTCTTCTCGATGGCTTCCGCCTCTGCAAGACCCTTGGCGCGGATACCCTCGGCCTCCTGCTCCATGGCGTACTTGATGGCTTCTGCCTCTGCCTTGCGGGCTTCGGCTTCCTTGATCGCCTCGTAAGCGGAGGCGTCTGCCTCGCGCTGGCGGCGGATCAGATCGGCTTCCGCCTTTTTTTCTGCCTCGTACTTGAGGGCGTCTGCCTTCTTGCGGATCTCGGCGTCCAGCTTCTTTTCCTGGAGCAGGATCTCCTTCTCGGCAAGCTCGGCTTCCTTCTCGCGGCGGGCGATGTCGGCGTTGGCGGATGCGATCTCGATGGTTTTCCGCTGTGCTTCCTTCTGAATGTCGTAAGCGGCGTCGGCTTCGGCGCGGGCGGAGTCCGCCTTCAGCTTCATGGACGACTGCTGCATGGACAGGGCGGCGTTCTGCTCGGCAACCGCCTTTTCGCTGTCTACGCGGACGGCGTTGGATTGCTGGTTGGCTTCCGCCTCGGCGATGGCGATGTCACGTTGTGCGTTCGCCTTGGCAATGGCTGCCGACTTGCGGATCTGCTCCACGTTGTCGATACCCATGTTCTCGATGGTGCCGGCGTTGTCCTTGAAGTTCTGGATGTTGAAGTTGACCACTTCGATACCCAGCTTCTCCATGTCGGGAACCACGTTCTCGGTGATCTTCTTGGCAACGCCCTGACTGTCCTGGACCATTTCCTTCAGACCCACCGAGCCCACGATCTCACGCATATTGCCTTCCAGCACCTGGGTCACCAGGCGAACCAGCTCCTCCTGGTGCATACCCAGCAGCGCCTCGGACGCCTTGGTCAGCAGCTCGGGATTGGACGAGATCTTGATGTTGGCTACGCCGTCCACCATGACGTTGATAAATTCGTTGGTGGGAACGGCTTCGGAGGTCTTGACGTCCACCTGCATGACCCGCAGGGAGAGCTTGTCAATTCGCTCGAAGAAGGGGACGCGGAAACCCGCACGGCCGATGTAGATCCGCTTTTTCTTGCGGATACCCGAGATGATGTAAGCCGTGTCCGGGGGCGCCTTTACGTAGCCGGCGCAGAGCAGAGCGATGACCAGAACCGCCGCGATAACGGGGATCAGAATCGTCAGACTGGGCATATCTGCCAGCGCCCAAGGGGTGGATGCGATGCGAGTGATAAATTCCATATGATTTACCTCCTTTATATGGTGAATTTATTATAGCACACAATCAAATGATTGTCAAGGGGCATTTTGAAAGTTTTTCTAAAAATTTCAAAATAAACAGTGGATGTGACAATATCCGTTGGGATTTTTCACAAGATACTTCTGATGGTACTCCTCGGCGGGACAGAATCCCTCCAGCGGCAGTACCTCCAAAGCGGTTTTCGCGCCGAGTCTCGCTTCCAGCGCATGGATGACGCCGCGAATGATCGGCAGATCGGCTTCGTCCTCGTAGTAGATGCCGGTACGGTATTGGATACCCTCGTCCTCGCCCTGACGGTTCACCGACAGCGGATCGATCACCGAGAGAAAAGCGTTCAGCAGCTTTTCCAAAGAGAGCGCGTCACCGTCGAAGACTACCCGACAGGACTCGGCGTGCCCGCTGCCCGCCTTCACCTCTTCGTAGGAGACGGGATAGCAGGGGCCGTTGGCGTAGCCCACCTCGGTCTCGACCACGTCGGGGATGGAGTCGATATAGCGCTGGACGCCCCAGAAACAGCCGCCGGCAAGATAAATGGAACGTGTTTTCATACTGATTACACCTCGTTTCGGTTGGATAGTTTCATTGTACCACAAATCGGTCTGCAATACAAGCAAAATCGTAAGAATCGTCGGATTTTGTCAGGGGAGCGGAGAATTTTTATGGGAGCGCTTGACTTTCCCGAATTTTGGCGATATAATAAGGGCGAATGTTATTACTGTATTGTTATTAAGGAAATGAACCATGAAACTGTATGCACAAAAGCTCCTTCTGCCCGAAGGACTTGTCAATCACCGCACGGTGACCGTGACGGGAGGCGTCATCACCGCCATTGAAGCGGGCGGCGAAGCCTCTGCCGACCTGCGCCTGCCGATCCTCGCGCCCGGTTACTTCGATCTCCACAATCACGGCGGGGAAGGGTACGATACCACCTCACTCTCTATGGAGCTTTTGGAGAAGTTCCTGCTCCGTCTGAGAAGATCGGGCGTCACCGACGTGCTGATCACGCTTCTTACCGGAAGCGGCAACGTGATGGCAGAGGAGCTTGCCTTCCTGCGCTCCGCCATGGAGCTGCAGAGAGCCGGCAAGCTGGGCGGCACCCGCATCGTGGGCGCGCATTTGGAGGGACCCTTCCTCAACGGCGCCAAGAACGGCGCTCAGGACGCCGACAACATCATTGCCCCCTCGGTGGAGATCTACGACCGCTATTTCGGCGCGTTCGACGACGTGATCCGCCTGGTGACCGTCGCCCCCGAGATGGAGGGAGCCACCGAGCTGGCGGCGCATCTGATCGCCCGTGGCATCCGCGTGCAGGCGGGGCACAATCTCTGCGACTACGAGACGGCAGAGCGCGCTTTTGAAAGCGGCTTCACCTCGGTCTGTCACACCTTCAACGCCTGCCCCCCCATCCATCACCGCGCGCCCGGGCTGGTCACCGCCGCGCTGGTGAACCCCGACGTCTACTGTGAGGCGATCTGTGATCTATTGCACCTGCATCCCGGCATTCTGAAGCTGCTGTACCGCACCAAGGGCGCGGAGCGGATGGTTGTGATCTCTGATTCCACCATGCCCACGAACCTGCCCGACGGTCGTTACTTCTACGCGGGACAGTGGGCGAAGGTGGAGAACGGTGTCAAATCCACGTTGGACGGTGCTCTCAACGGAGGCGTCTGCTATCAGGATCAGGCGGTGAAGAATCTGATCTCCATCGGCATCCCCGCCGCCGACGCTATGCGGATGTGCTCCGCCACCCCCGCCGCGCGAATGAGACTTTCCGATATTGGCGAGATCCGCGTGGGCGCCGCCGCCCATCTGGTGGGACTTGCCGAGGATTATACCCCCGTCGTCACCCTCATCGGCGACGATGCGGAAATCTGTCACGAATAAGAGGAAAATAGTATGCGAGTTATTGTATGTGAAAATTACGAAGAAATGTCCAAGGCGGGCGCGCGGATCTTTGCGGCGCACGTCCTGCTCTATCCCGAGGCGGTGCTGGGACTTGCCACCGGCTCCACACCCGTAGGGCTCTATCGGGAGCTTTGTCGGATGTGCAAGGCGGGCGAGATCGATTTCTCAGGTATCACCACCTTCAATCTGGACGAGTATTATCCCATCTCCCCCGAAAATCCCCAATCCTACCGCTATTTTATGAACGAGAACCTGTTCGATCACGTAAACATCGACAAATCCCGCACCCACGTGCCGAGCGGCATGGCGACAGATCCTGCCGCCGAGTGTGCCGGGTACGACCGACAGATCCGTGCGGCGGGAGGAATTGATCTCCAGCTTTTGGGCATCGGGCTCAACGGTCACATCGGTTTCAACGAGCCCGACGGCATCCTGACCACGGGAACCCACGTTACCGCGCTCACCGAGTCTACCATTGAGGCGAACTCCCGCTTCTTTGACAGTCGGGAGGAGGTTCCCACCCGCGCTCTGACCATGGGCATGGAGACCATTCTCCACGCCCGTAAGATCGTCCTGCTGGCAAACGGTACCGCCAAGCACCCTGCCGTCAAGCAACTGCTCGACAATACCATTACCACCCATATGCCCGCCACTCTTCTGAAGGTTCACCCCGACGTGACCCTCATCTGCGACCGGGAGGCATACGAGGGATAACGGGGGAACGAAAGGCGCTGTAAAAAAAGGAATCGCCGCATAAGGGAATAAGAAAAGAAAATTCGACAAAATAACATATACTTCGTAGGGCGGGGGCTTGCTCCCGCCGTTTCGTTATAATATAAACGATTCATTATGTAGGGTGGTTTGCGGCAGTAAACGAAGCGTCTGCATCGTGCTTAACGATATGGATGTTTGTTATTTTGCGGCGGGAGCAAGCCCCCGCCCTACGGGGATACGCCCTTTCTTTCAAGGAGTTTCCCCGAAAAATCTACATCTTACCCCCAAAAATCGACCACTCACCGAAACCCACTTTACAAAATCCGAACCCTGTGCTATACTAAGGACAAGACAGCGGGGAAGGAGGGAGATTATGAAGATCCGCATCGAAATTGCCGAGGATGAGAGCGAGGAGATCGTCATTCGTTGCCGTGAGCGCACCCAGGAGGTGAAGCTCATCGAATCGGTAGTGGAGAACATTCTCAAAGGCGGCAGTGAGCTGACCCTCACCATCGGAAGCAGGGAATATTACGTTCCCAAGGGCGAGATCCTCTTTTTTGAGACCTACGACGGCAAGGTCTGCGCCCATACGCGGGATCGGATGTACCAAACCGGCTACAAGCTCTTCGAGCTGGAGGAACTCCTGCCCGTCTATTTCGTCCGCATCTCAAAATCGGTGATTGCCAACGTGCGACAGATCAGCTCCCTCGGTCGTGAGATCACCGGCAACGGAGAGATCACCTTCAAGGGCTGTGACAAAGCAACCTATTTCTCCCGCGGGTACTATAAGATTCTCAAAGACAAGATCGAAGAAGTGAGGTTTGGAAAATGAAAGTCTGGAAAATTACCGTCGCTCTGTTTTGTATTCTCTTTGCCGTGTTCGGCTTGCTGGAAGCCGTCGGCGTGACTCCGCCCGTGGAAAGCGTGGTGGGCGAGCTGTCCTTCTGGCGGATCGTCTGCGCCCTCTTCCTCGTTGCGCTGGTCATCAAATATCTCTGTCAGCTCAGAGTCTGCAAGACGCTGTTTTGCCTGTCGCTCCTGTTTATGACGGTGGAGTCCAATATCGCTTATCTCTGCGGCGCGACGTCGGAAAATCTCATCAATAACTGGTTGCTTCTCCTCTACACGATCCTGATCTGCATCGGACTGTCGCTGATTTTGCCGAAACGGAAGGGAAAATGGACGGTCAGCACCGATCATCACGAAAACAGCCTCGGTTCCCGTACCATTTACATCGACTGCACCACCTTCACCGACCGCTACGTGGAGAACAATCTGGGCTCTACGGTCATTCATTTCGAAAATGCGGATACCTATACCGGCGGCGGGTTTCTGAACGTGGAGAACAATCTGGGCTCCACCGTCGTAAAGGTGCCCGAGAGCTGGACGGTGGATTGTCAGATCGAGAACAATCTGGGCAGCGTGCAGAACCGCGCCCACGGCGGCGAAGGTCCTACCCTGACCGTTCGCGGGGAGAACAATTTGGGTTCCACCGTGATTCAGAGAGGCTAACGATAGGGGCTGTAAAAAAAGTTGCTTTCCAAAAAACATATAGTTAAAAACATAAGAAAACAAGAAAAGTCGAGCTACAAATGCGCGACTTTTTCTTGTTTTCACAGTATGCCTTTTCTTGAAAAAGACTTTTTTACAGCCCCTTTTCAAAAGTTCTTGAAGGGTTTGGGGAACTTCTTTCATGAAGTTCCCCAAACGATAATAATTCCTTATCTCTTTCCGCCAAGCAGATCCTGCTTGATCTGCCAAAGATTCTCGGACAGATCCACGTAATAGGTGTGGGGGTTCTCAAAACGCTTGACCTCGTCCCACTGCTTCTCCACCTCGGCGGCGCAGTAGTTGCGGATCTCGGCGGTGGTGGGGGAGTCGTAGACCCGCTTACCGTCCTTGAAGATCTGCACCAGCAGTTCCTTTGCCTCGTAGTTCTCGTAGGTCTTGCGCTTCCATGTGTAAACGGGATCGAAAATGGTCAGCGGACTATTAAAATCGGGGGTCTCGTCGGCAAGACAGATCAGATCGGCGTTCGCCTTACCCGAGTCCTTTTCGTAGATGCGGTAGACCTTTTTGAAGTGGGGGGTGGTGATCTTGCCCGCATTTTCGCTGATCTTGATCTTGGGGATCACCTTGCCCTCGCTGTCCTCTACGGCAACCAGCTTGTACACGCCGCCGAAGACGGGGGTGGACTTGGAGGTGATCATCCGCTCGCCTACGCCGAAAGCGTCGATCTTGGCGTCCTGCTGCATCAGATCACGGATGATGTACTCGTCCAGCGAGTTGGAAACGATGATCTTACAGCCGGGCAGACCTGCTTCATCCAGCATCTTTCTCGCCTTGCGGGAGAGGTAGGCAATGTCGCCTGAGTCGATGCGGATGCCGCACTTTTCGATGCCGTTTGCCTTGAAGGCTTTGATGGCGTTGGGAATGCCGCTTTTCAGTACGTTGTAGGTGTCCACCAGCAGGGTCGCGTTGTCGGGGTAGATCTTGCAGTAAGTATCGAAAGCCTCGTATTCGCTGTCAAACATCTGCACCCAGGAGTGCGCCATGGTGCCCGATGCGGGTACGCCGTAAAGTTGATCGGCAATCGCGCAGGCAGTGGAAGCGGCACCGCCGATGTAGGCGGCACGGGCGCCCAGGATCGCGCCTGCCGTACCCTGTGCGCGTCTCGAACCGAACTCGGACACCGGTCTGCCGCAGGCGGCACGGACGATACGGTTTGCTTTTGTGGCGATCAGCGACTGGTGGTTGATGGTCAGCAGAATAAAGGTCTCTACGAACTGCGCCTCAATGGCGGGTGCACGCACCACCACGATAGGTTCCTTCGGGAAGATGGGGGTGCCTTCGGGAACCGCCCAAATGTCGCCGGTAAAGCGGAAGGTGCGCAGATAGTCGAGAAATTCCTCGGTAAAGCAGCCCTTGGTACGCAGGAAAGCGATGTCCTCCTCGGTGAATTTCAGATTTTCAATGTATTCGATCACCTGCTGCAGACCTGCGGAAATGGCAAAGCCGCCACCGTCGGGAATGTCGCGGAAGAACATATCAAAATAGGAGATCTGATTTGCCTTACCGCTGTTAAAATAGCCGTTGCCCATAGTCAGCTCGTAGAAGTCGAAGAGCATGGTGTAATTTTCCGACCAGAAGTTGTTTTTTTCGTTCATTGGTGATCCCTCACAATAGACAAAATTTCTATATCTTCCCGAAATCGGGCAGAATCTCTTGACAATCGCCCGTTTGGGGGATATAATAATAGATATGAATATATCGATTTGCGGGAGTGGTGTACAATCCTCGACTAACCCCCGTAGGGGTCGGCGCCCTTGGCGGCTCGTCGAACGGTACCCACCTGACGCAAATTGATATAGTAATATCGATTATATCACATCGAATCGTATTTGTAAATACGTTTCGCAAAATTTGTGTGAAAATGTAGGAGATTTTCGTATGAATAACGGATTCATCAAGGTAGCCGCCGCCTCCCCGGATCTGCGGGTCGCCGACGTGGCGTACAACAAGGCGCAGATCATCGCCACGGTAGAGCGTGCCGCCGCCGACGGCGTGCGTGTGCTCTGCCTGCCCGAACTGGCGATTACCGGCTACACCTGCGGTGACCTGTTCGGCTCACGCCTGCTCATCGACGCGGCCAAGAAAGCGCTCGTTGAGATCGTTCAAGCCACCGCCGACCTGCCCGTCTTTTTCGCGGTTGGTCTGCCCTACCTGCATAACGGCAAGCTCTACAACGTAGCGGCGGCGGTTTGCGGCGGTCGGCTGTTGGGATTGGTACCCAAAACGAATATCCCGAGCTACGGCGAGTTCTACGAAAGACGCAATTTTACGCCGTGGAATGCCGAACAAACCAAATGGACGGATGACTATGTGGGAAACGACCGCTCTGTCAATATCGATACCGATCAGATTTTTATGTGTACCGATCTTCCCGAACTGAAGATCGGCATCGAAATCTGTGAGGACGCATGGGTGACCATCCCGCCTTCCTCGTATCTGGCGCAGAAGGGCGCGACCGTGATCCTCAATCTCTCCGCCTCCGACGAGGTCATCGGCAAAGCCGACTATCGCCGTCAGCTGATCTCCTCCCAATCTGCCAAAATCGTAGGCGGCTATGTCTACGCCGACGCAGGCCTCGGTGAATCGACCACCGATCTGGTGTTCAGCGGGCACAACCTCATCGCCGAAAACGGCACGATCCTTGCGGAGTCCAAGCCCTTCGGAAGTGGTTACGCCGTCAACGAGATCGACCTTCAGCGCATCGTCGCAGAGCGCGCAAGAATGACGACCTTCGAAACCCAAACATCCCCCGATGATACTTGGGAGACCGAATTTTCCCTCCCCTTGGAATCTACCACTCTCACCCGCAGAATTGCCCGCCGTCCCTTCGTCCCCGACGACGAAGCGACCCTTCGCCGACGCTGTGAGTCCATTGTCACGATGCAGGCAGAGGGACTTGCCCGCCGGGTCAAGCAGATCGGATGCAAGTGCGTGATCGGCATCTCGGGCGGTTTGGATTCTACTCTCGCGCTTCTCGTTACCGTCCGCGCATTTGACCTCTTGGGACGCGACAGACGCGAGATCATCACCGTCACCATGCCGGGATTTGGAACCACATCCCGCACCAAGTCCAACGCCGAGTTGCTCTGCGAAAGTCTCGGCGTCACCTTCCGCACCATCCCCATCGGAAACGCGGTGAAGCAGCATCTTGCCGACATCGGACACGACGGTATCACCACCGACGTCACCTACGAAAACAGCCAAGCCCGCGAGCGCACGCAAATTCTGATGGACGTTGCCAATATGGAAAACGGCATCGTAGTCGGCACGGGCGATCTGTCCGAGCTGGCGTTAGGTTGGGCGACCTACAACGGTGACCATATGTCTATGTACGGCGTCAACGCCTCGATCCCCAAGACGCTGGTGCGTCATTTGGTCGCATACTTTGCGGCAATCGCCACCGATGAGACGCAGAAGCGGGTACTCCTCGACATCCTCGACACACCCGTTTCCCCCGAGCTGTTGCCCGCCAAGGACGGCGAGATCGCACAGAAGACCGAGGATCTGGTAGGACCCTACGATCTGCATGATTTCTTCCTCTATTATCTGCTTCGCTTCGGTTTTGCTCCCGATAAGATCTACCGTTTGGCAAAGATCGCGTGGGGAGAGGTATACGACGCCACCACGATCTTGAAATGGCTGAAAATCTTCTTGCGTCGCTTCTTTGCCCAGCAGTTCAAGCGCTCCTGCCTGCCCGACGGTCCCAAGGTAGGAACGGTGACGCTTTCGCCTCGCGGCGATTGGCGGATGCCGTCGGACGCATCAGCCGCCCTTTGGCTTGCCGAGGCGGAAAAAATTAAAGAATAAAACAACCATCTTTATTATTTCTTATTTATTCAATATTCTTTATTCTTTAATCATCCTCTCGTCACACATTCGTCACACCCGCATACTATACTGATTGCAATCCCTTTTGAAAGGAAGTTTAACTATGACACGAAAATTAACGGCATTTTTGCTTGCCGCTCTGTTGACGCTTACCGCGCCTCTGCTGACCTCTTGCCGAAACGGCGAGGACGGTGACGACGGTGACTCTGCATATGAGATTGCCGTGCGCCACGGCTTCGAAGGTACCGAGGAAGAATGGCTGGTGAGTCTGAAAGGCGCCGACGGTGCCGACGGAAAAGACGGAGCCGACGGTGCAGATGGCACAGACGGTGAGGACGGCAAGGACGGCTCTGACAGCACCGTTGCCATCCCCGACAGCGACCGCGCCTATAATCTCGCACTCCTCTCCGCCGTCAGTATCTACTGCGATTTCACCGTTTCCGGTTCCTGGGGACGTACCGAAACCGCAACCTCCGCCGGTTCCGGCATCATTTATCAGCTGGATCAGACGGTGGGAGACGCTTACATTATCACCAACTATCACGTGGTCTACGCTTCCGACTCCCGCGAGGGAATCAGCGATGACATCACCGTCTATCTCTACGGTATGGAGTATACCGACTACGCCATCGAGGCTACATACGTAGGCGGTTCCATGAACTATGATATTGCCGTGCTGAAGGTGGAGGGAAGCGAAATTTTGAAGACCTCCGAGGCGCGTGCCGTCACCGTCGCCGACTCCAACGATATCGTGGTGGGCGGCTCAGCCGTTGCCATCGGTAATCCCGAGGCAGGCGGCATCTCGGTGACCCGCGGCATCATCAGCGTGGACAGCGAGGAGCTGACCATGACCGGTGCCGACGACCGTACTCAGGTCACCTTCCGTACCATCCGCATTGACGCGGCGGTCAACGAAGGCAATTCGGGCGGCGGACTCTTTAACTCGGCGGGACAGCTCATTGGTATCGTCAATGCTAAGATCATCGCCGACGGCATCGAGGGCATCGCCTACGCGATTCCCTCCAATATAGCCATCGGCGTGGCACAGAACATCATCGACAACAGTGCCCGCGCAAGCTACACCGACGGCGTGTGGCGCTGTCTGCTGGGCGTGTCGGTCGCCAGCACCGACTCCCGCCGTGTGGTAGACGAGGAACAGGGCATCGTGACCATCGTGGAGGACGTGATCGTTGCCGAGATCGTCTCCGGTGGACTTGCCGACGGCGTGCTGGAGGAGGACGATCTTCTGAAATGCGTGCAGATCGGCGATCGCAGCTATGAGATCACTCGCACCTTCGTGATCGTAGACGCAATGCTCAACGTGCGGGTAGGGGACACCGTGACTCTGCTGTTTGAGCGCGACGGCGAAGTGATAACGGTATCCATCGAGATTACCGAAGACTGTATTTCTGTAACGAAATAAACGAAAACTCCCCTCGGGGGAGTTCAGACTGAAGACAAAATCATTTGATATACTGAGGGGAGGGGAAAACCATCTCAAACGCCGAAGTTTTTCCCCTCCCCTCAGACTCCCCACCCTATTCCTTGGCTGATGCCGTCTTAAAAATAGACTTTGTCTACCGACTGAAGCGCGCGGGGAACCGCGCGCTTTTGCATATTATTTCTCGGCAGATGCTTCTGCCATTTTTACCGGCTTCTCTTTCTTGGGCTTTTTCGGCTTTTTCTCCTTGGGATTTGCCGCTTTGCAGGTTTTAACGCAAAGCAGTACGCCTACGGCCGCGAAGATCACGGCGATCAGTCCTGCCGCGGCAGAGTCGCCGATGGGAAGGGACGGAAACTTCTTACCGGGCTTTTCCGCCTCCGCTTCGGAAACGGGAGCGGGAATCTCCTCGATCACTTCTTCTTTCTTTTTCTTCTTGAACATGGCAGTCATCCGTCCGATCTTTGATTCGTTACCGCTATTGTACCACAGAACTTGCCGAAAATCAATAGAAATTTCTTACTTTTGCTTCTTTTTTCGCAGAAGTACTGCCGTTACCGCTCCGCCGATCAAAACGGCCGCTCCCGCGATCAGTATAACGATGGGGATTATGCTCTGCGAGTTGTCGGAATCGTCATCCGTATCGTTGGCATCGCCTGCAACGTCGGTTTCGGGGGTCTGATCGTTGCCCGAGGGCGCGGTGGTGACGGATGCCGAGGGATCCCCGTCTTCCGTCCCGCCGGTGGCAGGCGGATTCTCCTCTCCGGTTTCGGGCGGCGTCACTTCAGACGCCTCGGAGACCAGCTTCAGCTCACCCAATACCAGCGCGCCGTCCACGGTGCAGAGCGCCTCCACGGTGTACTGACCTGCGGGGATCTCGTAGCTGCCCAGCAGGTAATCGCCGATGTTGGCGTCGTGTCTGCCGTCGATTCCCTCCAGCAGATCAGTTTCCTTCAACTCGATCACCGTCTCGCCGTTGACCAGCCGCAGCTTCAGCGCGCCCGCTCCGTCCTGCGCTCGGGCGTGCAGGGTGATTTGGTATTGACCGCTCTCGGAAACGGTCAGCGTGCCGTAGGACAGGACGTCCTCCGTCTTAGCGGCGTACGCCCACATCTGAGGATAGCTGTAATTGTCGGGATTCCAGCCGTCGCCGCCTCCGTTGGTCGTCTTGCCGAAGAGGTAGGAGAGAACCGTTTCGGGCTCGTCGGGATTTTCCTGTGCCTCGTTGTTGACGGTAAGATCGGTGTAGTTCTCCAAAATCTGCAGATCCAGCTGTTCTAACGTGGCGGCGGGAGCGTTGCTGCCCGGCATATAGATATCCTCGAAAACGATGCCCCGCACGGTCTTTTCGGGATAGTCGGCGTTGGTCGATCCTACGATCTTGCCGCCGGTGGTGCCCTTGTTGCGGACGTTGATATTTCGGAAGGTCACGTCAGAGACGGGATCTACGCCCGCCACGCTGCTGCCGGTGTTGCACTGGATGTGCACCCAGGTGCGGTGACCGTCGTTGGGACCGTTGTTCAGCGCCTCAATGTCGATGTTTTCAAACAGAATGCCGTAGAAGGCGGCACCTCCGTACTTGTGATGGACGCCCAGACCCACCGCCGCGTCGTAAACCACGCAATCGCGGAAGGTGATATTCTTATGGTCGTAGAACGCGCCCTGTCCTACCTTGAAACCGTAGCAGATGGTCCAGGAGATGCAGTCCTCAAACAGCACCTCGTCACAGGGGGTAGCACCGTCACGGACGGCTTCGAACAGCTCCTGTCCGCCTGCGTAGGTCTTGGTGGAATAGGGATCGTCCAGGGCGATGCCGATGGAGTTTTTTACCACCACGTTCTGACAGCCGTTGATGTCGATGCCGTCGTTCTCGTGCATTCCCAAACTGTTGAGCAGCTTCAGGTTGGTGAAGGTCAGATCCTCTGAATAGCAGGGAACCACGCTCCAGATGTTGGTGTCTCTGCAGGTGATGCCGTCTACCGTCACGCCGTCCGCGTTGAAGATACCGATCGTCATCATCAGGATCCCTTCGTTTTCCATCACGTCGCCGTTGGCGTCCAGCGCGCCTCTGCCGTAGATTTTGATGTTGGTAGGCGTCAGATTGTTTTCGGGGGAGTCAAACGCTTCGTGATAGGGATCGTAGATCTTGCTGTTGTAGGTATAGATTAGTTGCGTTGCCGGCTTACCGATGGAATTTTTGTAGCCGCGCGGGATGTAATCGTCGCCGTCGCCGGTGGCGCGGATCACCGCACCGCCCTCCAGATAGAGGTGGACGTTGGACTTGATCGCCAGCGTGCCCGAACGGTACACGCCTGCGGGAACGTAGACGATCCCCGCGCCGCCGTTTTTCTCGGCGTACGCCGCCGCGTCGTCGATGGCCTTCTGCAGAGAGCCGGTGGACAGTGCCTTACCAGTGTTGTCGGCGCGGTAAGCGTCGTCCAGCACGTAGAAGACGTTCTTTGCCGTCTTGTCGGGCACGTCGGTCTCGGCGGGATCACAGCAGATGACCAGCCGCTTGAGATTGTTGATCCGCAGGATCAGATATTCGTCCTTTTCCAGCGTGAAGGTGTAGGTCTTGCCCGACTTTTCCCCTGCCAGCTCCAACTTCTTGGGGGAGATCGAAGCGGTACGGACGCTCTCCTTCACGGTGACGGTGACCTCTACGGGTCCCTCCTTCAGCGAGAATTCGGCGTAATCGTAGTCGTTTTTGTAGGCGTAGACCGGCACCTCGATGCCGTCCACGGTCAGCGAATAAACGGTGGACGCCGAGTAGCAGGCGGGCATGGGATAGGTCTGCACCCGATCGGTAGAGGCACCGGGCGCAAGAGCAGTGCCACCCTGCTCGGGCAGGGGGACGGTGGGAAGGTAGGTGTTATCCACGGGTTCTTTCTCCTCTTGAGGGTCACCCAGCGTAAAATCAAACAGATTCAGATAGTATTTGCGGGCGTCGCCTGCGTTGGTACTGGGCTTGGTGATCACGAATTTCAGCGTATGCGCTCCTTCAGACAGCGCGGCGTTACCGAGATGAACGGTATAGACCTGATTGGCACCGCCCGAGTTGCCGTCGAACTCACAGAGATACTCGCCGTCCAGATAGACGTCGGCGTAGCCGGTGGATTCGTGGGAGCGATAGCGCAGAAAGATGCCGTACTCTCCTGCCGTCTGAAAGTTCAGACGAAAGGAGCAGAACTGCCCCGGCTCGGTAGCGTCGAAGCGGAAGAAGCTGTCGCCGTTGTAGGACTGATCGAAGGTCTCCACGCCCTCGGTGGACTCGGACTCCAGCCAGCACGCGCGGGCATTGTAGACCGTGCCGTCGGCAAAGCTGCCGATGACGGGGAGAAGGGCGAAGAGTGCCGCCAGCAAAAGCAGCGCAGCGGCGATTCTTGCCGAGGCGAAAACGCTTGTTTTTTTCATAGAAACTCATCCTTTCGGGGAAAATTTTCAAGCAATCGGTTTGCATCCATTATACCCGATAACGGTGAAATTTGCAAGCGTTCGAAGATGAGGTATTTACGGCAAGGCTTGCGGAAAAGATGGGAATGACGCCATCGGAGAATCGGCCGCCGAAGAGTTCTGCCTGCAGCTACGCCGTATTAACCGTATTATTTTCAGCACATCAAGATTTTTTACAAAAAACTCATTCGTTTGCACTTGACAAAGCAGGAAAAGTCCGCTATGATAAGATCAAGCCCCCACGGGGGAAAACGACCGAAATCTATCTGCGGAGGATACGAAAATGAAACTTGCAAATCCCAAATATCAAACCTATCCCGCCACAGCGCTGAAGCCCGAGGGCTGGCTGGCAAAACAGCTTCGCATTCAGGCGGACGGCCTTTCGGGAAATCTGGACAAGATCTGGCCCGACATCCGCGATTCCCGTTGGATCGGCGGCGACCGCGACGGCTGGGAGCGCGTCCCCTACTGGCTGGACGGCTTCATCCCGCTGGCGTGGCTTCTCGACGACGACGATCTCAAAGCTCGCGCTAAGAAGTACATCGACGGGATCCTGGAGCGGCAGAAGCCCGACGGCTGGATCTGCCCCTGCGAGAATCACGAACGCGCCCGCTACGACGTGTGGGCGACCTTCCTAATCTGCAAGGTGCTGGTGGTCTACTACGAGTGCTCGGGTGACGAGCGCATCGAGGACGCCGTTCGCCGCGCGCTCCACAATCTGATGCTCCACATCCGCGGCAACACTCTCTTCAACTGGGCGGCGGCGCGCTGGTTTGAAGGGCTGATCTCCATCTATTGGCTGTATGAGCGCACCGGCGAGGATTGGCTCCTCTACCTTGCGGGAATGCTCCGGGTGCAGGGCACCGGTTACCGCGATCTCTTCGACAACTGGATGGATCAGGAGCCTCACACCGATTGGAACTATCAGACTCACGTGGTCAATCTGGCAATGGCGATCAAATCCGAGGTTTTGGGCGGGCGCATCGGTGACCGCGTTGCCGAGGGCGAAGCTTTTGCCGAAAAGATGCTGGGAATGCTGACGAAATATCACGGCACTGCGGTGGGTCACTTCACCGGCGACGAGAACCTGTCGGGCGACAGCCCCATTCAGGGCACCGAGCTTTGCGGCGTGGTGGAGGCGATGTACTCCTACGAGCAGATCTTCCTGCTGACCGGCAACGCCGTTTGGCTGGATCGTTTGGAAAAGCTGGCGTATAACGCTCTGCCTGCCACCATCTCTCCCGATATGTGGACGCATCAGTACGATCAGATGGTCAATCAGATGGCATGCGTGCGCTTTATGGGCAAGCCTATTTTCGGTACCAACAGCGTCGAGGCGCACCTCTTCGGTCTGGAGCCTAACTTCGGCTGCTGCACCGCCAACTTCAATCAGGGCTGGCCGAAGCTGGCTTGGCACACCTTCCTGAAAGGTGAGAACGCCATCCTCTCCGCCGTCCTCGCACCCGCTACGGTTAAAACCGAGATGAACGGCGTAGCGGTGGAAGTATCCCTCGACACCCTCTATCCCTTCCGCAACCGGGGAACGTACACCGTCAAGACCGCCGCGCCCGTACGCTTTGCGCTGGAGGTTCGCATCCCCGCATGGGCGAAGAACGCCACCCTGGACGGCACCCCCGTAGAATCGGGCAAGATCGCCCGCATCGAGCGCGTCTGGGAGGGCGAGACCACTGTACTGCTGACGATGGACTTTGACGCCGTCTTTGAAGAGCGTCCCCGCGACATGGCGGTGCTGCGCCGCGGTCCCCTTTACTACTCGGTTCACATTGACGAGGAGTGGAAGATGCACGAATTTGAGCGCCACGGTGTGGTGCGGAAATATCCCTACTGCGATTACGAGATCTACCCGAAATCCGCCTGGAACTGGGCGTTCGGCGAGGGAGAGATCACCGTTACCGAGCATGATATCGTGGACTATCCCTTCTCCTCGGAGCATCCGCCCGTAGAGATCACCGCGCCCCTGTATCAGATCGACTGGGGCTACGAGGAGGGCTACAACGACCTGTGCGCCAAGATCCCCCACAGCCGCGAGCCAATCTCCGAGACCATGCCCGTGAAGATGAAGCCCTACGGCTGCACCAACCTGCGCATGACCGAATTGCCGAAATAAATTTCACCGCCTACGGTACTCTTGCCGTAGGCGGTTTCATTTATCCGGGTACGCCTCGCGCGGTACACCTGCATCTTCCCTAAAGACGAAAAAACAGACCGCCGAAAGGGTGCCTACCATAAAGCAGGTTTTAATCTCCCTGCGAGATCCGAACAGCGTTGCTGTTCGCCCTTCGGGTTTCGACTGCGTTCGCCCACATCATTCTGAGCGAAGCGTAGCGAAGATGGGATCTCGGGCGAACTTCGCTCAAGATGACACGCAGGGGAAACATCTACCGAAAAAGTAAAAGGAGTACGGACGATTTGTTCATACTCCTTTTCACACGCCTTGCTCGCAAGGTATAGTGTGTTACGCCTTTTAGGTGTACTGTCGGGCTGTGATAAGCCTTCCTCCGGGAGGAAGTGTGGCCTATTGATCGCCTTGGGCGATCAGTTGCGTAGCCGTGACGGAAGAAGCCCGCGTGACCTTAGATTTACAAAAACTTTATTGTAACGCACTCTCCTTCAGTCGCCTACGGCGCCAGCTCCCTCTCGGAGGGAGCCTTTGGTTTGTATGTTCCGAAAGTCCGTCCTGTTTTCCTGACAAACACTGCTTTTGTGGGCACAAAAGCAAAGCCCCGCGCGAGCAGAAAGCTGGGTTATCAAAGCCTTAAAATCTTCTTTATCTCTGATAGGATCAAAACAACGATTGTTTTCCAAACAGCGAATGAAATCATCAATATCGGTTATATCGGAATCTGTAACGGGATGTTCTTCTTCGATAAGTGAAAATAGTGGGGCTGTGAATTTTATTATCTTTTGGTGATTTATTTTTGTCATTTCACCTGCATGGTATCTTGCTTTTTTCAGTTCTTCTAATACACAATCATATTGTTGTGTTTTGCAAAAGCAAAAGGCTTTGTTGATAGAATTGTATTGCAAAGTGTTATGATAATACTGAAAATTACCGTCCGGAAACATAATATTCAGTATTTTTTCAACGGCATCGTACACTTCTATTGAGTCTTGACCGAATTTTAATTGAAATAGAAAGCTATTTAACTTTGTATTTGTAAGATGCTGACAATGCTTTTTCCTTTCTTCACCCTCCAAGCACCAACAAAGCAGTTCATCTCTTTTCTCTTCGTCCTCTTCTAACAAAGCGTATCGTTTTGCTTCGTCCTTTTTTTGATTACAGCTCAGCGCAAGAACGATTCCGAACAACGCTTTGGAATATAATTTTGAATCCTTGGTGTTATCCAAAACCAATTTATAATGTTTTGCTGAACTTTCAAGCAAACGCATATATTCACTATCATCCAAGGTCGGTATAGCAACATAATATTCTGCCGATGCCAACCATTCCACATATTCCATATTTCCCGGATATTCAGCAACCGCGCGCAGGGCGATTTGATAATTTTTTTCTTTGTCGTCGTGTTCCCAATATTTGTGGAATGCTTCGTTAAATTCCGCTTTTCTCAAATCCTTTTGGTAGGTTTCCATTCCAAGCAGATAATCGGTGGTTACGTTAAATAAATTGGCAAGCGGCGGTAATAAAGAAATGTCGGGCATAGCAACATCTGTTTCCCAACGGCTGACCGCCTGCGGAGAAATAGAAAGAAGTTCTGCAAGATTTTCTTGTGTCATATTTGCTTCTCGTCGAAGTGATTTTATCGTTTGTCCAAATGTCATATAAACTATTCTCCTAATTTTGTTACTTGACCGGTCTGTGATTATATTATACCAAGTTTTTGATCATTTGTCCACCTCTCGATAATTGAGAGGTTATAAATTGAAAATTGAGTTGAATATAAAAGTTTGGCGTACCTGCTTTATCGCAGATACGCCAAACGGTCTGTTTTGGGGATCAGATCAATTAGCCTACGTAGAGCTCCATCTCGTTGAGCTGGAATGCGCCGCCGGTAGTGAAGACAACCTTGTAGTTTACGCACTCTGCGGGAGCAGAAACCTTGTAGGAGTAGGGAGTGCTGTCGGTAGCACCCAAACCGGTAACCTGAGTCTCGGTGGTGGAGACGGTGGAGAGTTCAACCCATTCACCGTTTACTTCGCCGTACAGAGTCCAGCCGGAGGGGTTACGAGCAACATTGGTAGAGGTGTCGCCGCCGGTGTACAGGGTGTAGTAAGTAACGGTTGCAGCAGCGTCCAGAGAGAAGGTTACGGTAACGGAACCGTTAGTGCCGCCGCCGATCTTGGTAGCGGAGGTATCGCCGTCGAACAGGTTGGTGGCAGGACCGTCACCCCATGCGTTGAAGCCTTCAGCTGCAGCAATGGAATCAGCCTTTACAGTGACCTTGGTCAGACCTTCGGGCAGTTCGATGTTCTGGGAAGTACGTTCGTCAGCAGGAGCATTTGCGGTAGACAGGTCGGCAACCTTGTTCTCAGCGTTGGTGTAGTACAGCATGGTGCCTTCAGCGTCGTATACGTAAACGATGATTTCGTAAGAAACGCCGGAGATCAGAGTAGCACCTGCAGACTCAACGTTCAGACGGAACCAAGGAGCACCGTTTGCGTACTGCTCAATCTTGAACAGCTCACCGTTGATGGATACAACTGCGTAGCCGCCAGCAGCAATGGTGTCAGCCATAGCGGTGTGAACGGAGGTCGCTGTGTCTTCGAAGTAGTAGATCAGACCAACGGGACCGCCGAACTCGGAGGGCTTCTCAAATGCATAAACCTTAGCGGTAACGCCTTCGATTTCGTTGATGTTGGTGGCACCGGTAGTATCGGTATTGATCTCGATATCGCCGGTATCGCCGGTTTCGGGTTCATTGGTGTCGGGAGTGTTCTCGGTAGTGGTGGTAGGTGCGGTGGTAGTGGTAGGTGCGGTGGTGGTAGCGTCGGCAACGGTGGTTTCGTCTGCGGTTTCACCGGAGCAAGCGACCAGGACTGCACTGCTCAGCGTAAGCGCCAGCAGCACGGAAAGAAGTTTTTTCATTGGGGGTTACCTCCAAAGTAAATTTCGGTACATACCGTATCATCATTGTAGCACAATGCGCAAAAATTGCAATAGGAATTTTGAATTGTTAACATTTTTGTAACAAAGCGATTAAAAAATCACAAGTATTCGTAAATCTTCAAAAATGGATTTTACGTCAATCACAACAGCTTGACAAAAGTATATCAATATGGTAAACTAAGATAGAATTTACTATATTCCGAATTGTGATTTTAGATTATTTGAAAGGAGTCGCTTTATGATCGAAATTCAAGGGAGATATAATACCGCCAAGGTTTATGCGGACATCCTCGACCCTGCATCTATCGGTCAGCTCATCGCGCTTTGCAACCAACCCTTTACCGAAGGCTCCAAGATCCGCCTGATGCCCGACGTCCACGCAGGGGCGGATTGTACCATCGGAACCACTATGATGGTCACCGATAAGATCGTTCCAAATCTGGTGGGCGTGGACATCGGTTGCGGAATGCACGTGGTTCGTCTGACCGAGCGGAGGATCGATTTCGCCCGCCTGGATCGGGTCATTCGGGATAACGTCCCTTCGGGAATGAAGATCCGTGAAAAGCCGCACTCCATGGCACGGGAGTTCGACGCCGAAGCGCTCCGCTGTTATCGTCAGATCAACGAAGACCGCGCCGTCCACTCCATCGGGACGCTGGGCGGCGGCAATCACTTCATCGAAGTGGATCGGGATGAAGAGGGCGCTCTCTATTTGGTCATTCACTCGGGCAGCCGCTATCTTGGCAAGCAGATCGCCGAGTATTATCAGAAGCTGGGCTACGACCGCTTAAACCAAAGCTCCGACGCCGACCAGCGTCTGCTGGTGGCGGCGCTCAAGCGGGAGGGGCGTACCAAGGACATCAGCGCTGAGCTGAAGAAGCTGAAAAACGTCAAACGCACAGGCATTCCCCGCGAACTTGCCTACGTGGAGGGCAAGGATCTGGACGATTACCTCCACGACGTAGGAATAGCCCAAGCCTACGCCGATCTCAACCGCCGCGCTATAGCGCGCACGATATTAAAAGAGATGAAGCTCCACGAAGAGGAGAGCTTCACCACCATCCACAACTATATTGATCTCGAACGCGGCATCCTCCGCAAGGGTGCGGTCTCCGCAATGGCGGGGGAACGACTGCTCATCCCCATCAATATGCGGGACGGCAGTCTGCTCTGCGTCGACAAGGGCAACGAGGAGTGGAATTTTTCCGCTCCCCACGGCGCGGGACGGCTGATGAGCCGCAGTGAGGCGAAGAATCACTTCACCGTCAGTCAGTTCAAGAAGGAGATGGAGGGCATCTTCACCACCTCGGTAGGTGCGGATACGCTGGACGAATCGCCCATGGTCTACAAGCCTATGGAAGCCATCCTTTCTCAACTGGGGCCCACCGCGGACGTGGAGAAGATCCTTCGCCCGCTGTACAACTTCAAGGCGGGCAGGGAAGAGTAAAAAGTAAAAACATAATGAAACGGAGTAGCACGGCTCAAACGTGCTACTCTGTACTATTATAACGACCTGCGAATTAACTTTGACGAAAATCAATCGCAAATTTTCTTCTTATCCCCTCTTGACAAACAAATGTTCTTGTGCTATACTAAAACAAACAAATGTTCTTGCTGGAGGCAAATATGGAGCGCACGATCCTGCATTGCGATATGAATAATTTTTACGCCTCCTGCGAGTGTGCGTTGGATCCGTCGCTCTACGGGAAGCCTATTGCCGTTTGCGGTTCGCAGGAGGAGCGGCACGGCATCGTGCTGGCAAAAAGCGAGTCTGCCAAAGCCTGCGGCGTCAAGACCGGCGAGGCGATTTGGCAGGCAAAGCAGAAATGTCCCGGACTGCTGGTGGTGCCGCCCCATTACGATCTGTATCTGCAATACTCCAAGCTGGCGCGGGAGATCTACGCCGAGTACACAGACCTCATCGAGCCCATGGGGCTGGACGAGGTCTGGCTGGACGTGACGGGAAGCCGCCTTTTGTTCGGGGATGGGATGACCATCGCCGAGACGCTCCGTCAGCGCATCAAGCAGGAACTGGGGCTGACCATCTCGGTGGGGGTCTCCTTCAACAAGATCTTCGCAAAATTAGGGAGCGACATGAAGAAGCCCGACGCGATCACCCACATTCCCCGCGAACGGTTTCGGGAGATCACCCGTCCGCTTCCCGTGGGGGAGCTGTTTGGGGTGGGCAGAGCCACTGAGAAAGCCCTTGCCGCCTTTGGAGTGGACACCATCGGGCGACTGGCAGACACGCCGCTGTCGGTGCTGGAATATAAATTCGGTAAGAACGGGCGGACGCTGTGGCAGAACGCCAACGGCGAGGATCATACGCCCGTGGCGCCCATGGACGCGGCACTGCCCATGAAGAGCGCGGGGCACGGTACTACCACCTCCCGCGATCTGGAGAACGAAGCCGAGGTCTGGCGGGTGATGCTGCAACTGACTCAGGATCTGGGGCATCGGTTGCGTCTTTACGGCAAACAGGCGTGGGGGGTGTCGGTATCCATCCGCGACGCCAATCTTTCCTGGAAGCAATGGCAGGAAAAGCTCTCCTTTCCCACGCAGAACGCCGGGAAGCTCGCCGAGGTGGCGTTCGCGCTGTTTCGAAGGGGCTATCGCTGGCACCTGCCTGTCCGCTCGGTGACGGTAACTGCCATTGATCTGAAGGAGCAGGACGCGCCTCTGCAGATGGATCTTTTCACCGACACGGTGGCGCTGGAGCGGCAGGAGCGGCTGGACGTCTGCGTGGAGTCGATCCGAAATCGGTTCGGTGCTACGGCGATCCATCCCGCCATCCTTTGCGGCGATCTGCCCACCGGCGACGGCGTGGAGAAGGGAGACGACAACGCGTGGGCGATCATGAATCGGATGAAGCACGATTATTCGTCGTAAAGGGCGTTGCGGGATTTGCTGAATGTTTGTAATTGGATACGATCGCGACAAAAAGGGGCTGGCTCAAATGCGAAATTTGAGCCAGCCTTCGCAATGAAAATTGGGAAAAGAGGACAAAGCAAAGAAGAAAAAGAACCCAAAGCCTCCCCAAGAGGCAAAAAGAAGCACGACGAAAAGACGGGGACAACGAT
>JAFTOC010000060.1 GCA_017451585.1 Clostridia bacterium | reverse complement strand
TTCAAAATATGCTATCCAAAAAGTTTTTGAGGAGGTTTGGAGGAACTTTTTTCAAAAAGTTCCTCCAAAAAAGCAACCATGAACTACACAGCCAATTATCACACCCACACCTATCGCTGCGGTCACGCCCGCGGCGAGGATCGCGAGTACGTGGAAGAAGCCATCAAAGCCGGGATCAAGACCTTGGGCTTCTCCGACCACGCGCCCATGCCCTTCCCCAGCGGTCACCGCTCCGGTCACCGCGTGCAGATGGAGGACGCCGATGACTACTTTCACTCGGTTAGCGAGCTCAAACGCGAGTACGCGCGGGACATCACCATCCACATCGGCGTGGAGACCGAGTTCTACCCCGACACCTTCGACCTGTTTTGGCACTATATCAAGCAGTTCCCGCTGGAGTATATGATCCTGGGTCAGCACTTCATCGGTCGGGAGGAGGACGGGCTCTACAGCGGTGCTCCCTCGGCATCCGAGGAGAAGCTGGTAAAATTCACCGACAATATCATCGACGCCATCCGCACGGGGAAATTCCTCTACGTCGCCCATCCCGACATCCTGAATTACACCGGCGAATACGAGCCCTACCACCGCGAGATGACCCGCCTGTGCAAAGTCGCCAAGGAGCTGAACGTCCCGCTGGAGATCAACCGCCTGGGCTACTTCGAGCACCGCATCTACCCCAGCGACCGCTTCTTTGCTATCGCCAAAGAGGTGGGGTGCGACGTAGTCATCGGCTCCGACGCCCACTCCCCCGACGTTTTCCGCGACCACGCCTCCATCGAGGGCTGTGCCGCCCTTGCCGAGAAGCACGGACTGCGCATTCTGCCCGCACTGACGATGCCCAAGGAGTTTACGAAAAAATGATCAGCTTCCGCAACGATTACAGCGAGGTGGCGCACCCTCGCATCTTAGAAAAACTGCTGGAGTGCGCCCACACCCAAAATAACGGCTACGGGCTGGACGTCCACTCGGCGGTCGCCGCCGATTCCATCCGCCGACTGCTGGGGCGGGATGCCGACGTCCACTTCATCCCCGGCGGCACTCAGACCAATCTGCTGGCGATCTCTGCCTGTCTGCGCCCCTTTGAGTGCGTCCTCACCTGCGACACGGGGCACATCAACGTCCACGAGACGGGTGCCATCGAAGGGACGGGGCACAAGGTGGTCACCGCCCCCCACGTCGACGGAAAGATCACCCCCGACGGCGTCCGCGCGATGTTCGACGCCCACGAGAGCGAGCACATGGTGAAGCCGCGGATGGTCTACCTCTCCGATTCCACCGAGCTGGGCACGGTCTACACCAAAGCCGAGCTGACCGCCATCCGCAAGGTCTGCGACGAGCTGGGTCTGCTTCTCTTTTTGGACGGTGCGCGGCTGGGGTCGGCGCTCTGCTCGGCGCAAAACGATCTCACCCTTGCCGATCTGGCAGAACTTTGCGATCTCTTCTACATCGGCGGCACTAAGAACGGCGCGCTGTTCGGCGAGGCGCTGGTGATCGTAAGTGACGCTCTGAAGCCCGACTTCCGCTACATGATCAAGAACCGCGGCGCCATGCCGGCGAAGGGATTCGTCACGGGCATCCAGTTTGAGGTGCTGTTTGAGGGGGATTCGCCCCTCTACTTTGAGCTTGCCGATCGCGCCAACCGACAAGCCAACAAGATCGCCGCCGCGCTGACGGCAAGGGGCTACGGCTTCTACGCCGCCCCTTCCGGGACGAATCAGCTCTTCCCCACCGTCACTGCCGAAAAGCTGGCACAGCTTCAACGGGATTTCGCCTTCAACATCGAAAAATCCCTGGACGACGGACGGTTTGCGATTCGGTTCGTGACCTCCTGGGCGACCACCGACGAGATGGTGGACGCGCTGATCGCGGCGCTATAAAGAAACGCTCCGTAAACGGGAATCCGTTCACGGAGCGTTTGGGTAGTATGGGCACCGGTAGAGGCGCCGCAGCTACGAAGTAGCTGCCGTGTTCACCCCCTCCACCAACCATTCTTCGTCAGAGCCCGCGTCCTCACCGATCCCGCCGATCTGCGGTCTGCGCTGGAGACACTGGCGAAAAAGTATTCTCCCGGTATCGACGGCAAGCAGGAAATCGAAGGTTCCCTCTCCCGGGTGGCGGTCATCGAGTTGACTCCCGAACGCTTCACCGGCAAGGAATCCCGCGAGCCGGCGGATATGCCAGCGTCAATGGCGACTACCGTGACGTGATCCTGGATTCCTACGGCGACGTTGCGTACGCTACCGCCGACGGCGAAGAGATCGAGATCTACGGAAACGGCTACTTCATCTCTAAGCTGAACGGCGTACAGTATCTGAAAAAGGCAGACGGAGCCGTAGTCTGCTCCACCGAATCGCTGGGCATCACCGGCTTTGGGCTGGCGGAGAACTACGAAGATTACACGCAACTGCTCTGCGACGGCTACGTTTTCGCCTACAAGGTCGTAAAAGCCTACACCGGCACTACTTATGAGATCGGCATTCTGGGCACCGACGGTAAGTGGATCGCGCCGCTGTCTGCCGAAAATCCTATCATCACCTCCGGCGCCAAGTATTCTACCGACATTTTCAACAAGCACTCCTACGAATACGCCGGCGAGGGCATCCTGTTCGTGAATGCGAATATTTCCGATTATTCCTACGATTATCTGCTCTATAACATCGAAAATAACGAAGTATACCGTTTGGTTCCCAACACCTATGCGTCCAATCTGGACTACATGGTGACCGTTGCATCCTTCCGAAACGGCGTTTCCTACGGCACCTACGGCAGCAAGCTGTACGCCATCCGCTCCGACGGCAGCGTGACCGTTTACAGCGATATTGCCAAGTCCGGGCTGGAGATCCTGTCCGACGACGAAGGTAATTTCTACACGATCTATAACAACCAAATCTATTGCAACGGCGAGTTTAATTTTGATCCGGGTTGCACTATCTACGACGCTTCCTGCGCCGAAGGCGACTGGCTCATCCTCCTCAAAAATCCCGACGGCGACTGTTTCTACACCTACATGACCGTAGACGGCGAGTTCCGATTCGATCCCATTTCCACCACCGCCTCCTACATTTGCGATATCAACGGCGTCGGCGTTGGCGATTCTTCCAATAACGTCCAAAGTAACGGTACCAAGCTGGTCATCGACACCGACGGCACCGTTCTCTACACCGGTACGAATCCAAGTGCCTACATTTACGTCAACAAGGGCGTGGTTTGCGAGCAGGTGAAAGGCGCCTTCTCCAGCACCGAGACCTACACCTTCCTGAAGTAATCCCCACGCTACGAAGAACCCGACGATCGGACAGATCGTCGGGTTCTTTTTTGTCATAGCGTTCCCCTTAGTGACAGCCGCCGCAGGTAGAGCAATCGTGGGTGCATTCAGCGGGCATTTTGCCGGTGACCTGTGCAACGATCGTCGCCTGTACCTTCTGAATGATGCCGTTCAGCGTCATCTCTGCGGCTTCGTACGCCTTGAACTGCGGATGCTCGGTGATGAAGGTGTACAGTTCAGTCAGACGGTCGTCAATGCGAGCCATTGCAGCGGGCTCGGTCTCCTCGGTGATCTGCTCCAGCGCCTGTTGCTGGATCTGATACTCCATCAGCGCGTTGTTGATCTCGATCGATCCTTCATAAGCGGCTTTCGCCTCCAAGAACGCCTTCCCTTCGGGCGAATCTTTGATCTGTTTGCCGATTTCTGCGGCAAGCTCCATAATCTCCATTTTTGTATAATCCTTTCTTTGGGTGAAAATTGTTTACTTCATCTTGTACCTGTAGGGGCGATTCACGAATCGCCCGTTCATACGGGTTGCACGGAGGTGAGGTTGGTGCGGTGCGTTCAACGGGCGGTCGAGGCGCCCGACGGTAGATACGGTCAGCGACAATGCGCCCTCACTCCAATTCCCCGAACAGCGCGTGAGGCTCGGCACGGGTGATGCGGATCACCGCTTCCCTGCCGATCAGCGCGTCGTCGCCTTCAAAGTGCACGAGACGGTTCTGCTCGGTGCGCCCGGTCAGACGGGTAACGTCGGTCTTGCTTCGCCCCTCCACCAGCACCGTCTGCAGCGTGCCTACCAGCCCGGCAACCTTTCGGGCGGCGATCTCATACTGGGTATCCAGCAGCCGCTGGAAGCGTGCGCTCTTGATCGCCTGCGGGACAGGCGTCATTTCTGCGGCAGGCGTTCCCTTGCGGGGCGAATAGAGGAACGAGTAGATATTATCGTATCCCACGCGGCGGAGCATATCCAGCGTATCTTCAAAATCCTCCTCGGTCTCGCCGGGGAAGCCCACGATAATGTCGGTGGTAATGGCAATATCGGGCATCTTCTCCCGCATATAGTCGATCAGATGCAGGTAGTGCTCCCGATTATAAACACGGTTCATGGCCCGCAAAATGTTGTCCGAGCCGGATTGGAGCGGCAGATGGAAGGCTTTTGCGATCTTGGGCTCTCGCGCCATCACGTCGATGAGCTTCTCGGAAGCGTCTTTCGGGTGGCTGGTCATAAAGCGGATCTGAAAGTCGCCAGGGATCTTGCAGATATCGCTGAGCAGATCGGCAAAGTCGTAGCGCTCCCCCTCGGCGGCAAGATCCTTGCCGTAGGAATTGACGTTCTGCCCCAGCAGAGTGATCTCACGGTAGCCCTCGGCGGCAAGGGTGCGCACCTCCTCCAAAATGCAGGCAGGCTGACGGGAGCGCTCTCTGCCGCGGACGTAGGGTACGACGCAATAGGTGCAGAAGTTATTACAGCCGTACATGATGGACACCCACGCCTTATGCCCCGGGGCGCGGCGAACGGGGAGTCCTTCGGCGATATTGCCGGGGTCGCCCGTATCCAGATGGAAGGTGCGGCGTTTGGCGTGCATCGCTTCCCACAAAATCTGCGGAAAGCGCCAAAGCATAGACGTACCGAAAAGGAAGTTGACGTAGGGGTACTTACGCCGCACGTCCTCCTTGCGGTGCTCCTGGGAGACCATGCAGCCGCAGATGCCGATCTGCAGGGAGGGCTTTTTCTCCTTCAGGTGCTTGAACTGCCCCGTGATGGAAAGAGCCTTCAGCTCGGCGTGCTCTCGGACGGCGCAGGTATTGATGAGGATCAGGTCAGCCTCGGCAGGATCGGTGGTGGGGGTGTAACCCATCTCCACCGCCATACCGCAGAGCCGCTCGGAGTCGGCTTCGTTCTGCTGACACCCGAAGGTCTCGATGTAGACGTATAGTTCCCGTCCGCCCCAAAAGGAGCGGACCTTTTGCATATATTCACTCTGCTCCCGAACCTCTTCGGAAGAGATAAGTCTGGTTTGTTTCATGGGTAGGCAAAACCTCCCTTTCGCGGATTTTCGACGATTTCTCGTTTACCGAACTATTGTAGCATACTTTTTGCACTTTTGCAAGTGGATTATTCGGGAAGAAACATTTTTTCAAATTTTTTTGAAACCGAGTGAGTAAAATCGGCTTCCCGTTCGTTTATATAAGTGAAGGGATAAAGATGCGTATAGTTGACAAATGGAATCATCTGTGCTATAATGAAATTGCAGCAAACTACGCTGAATTTAATCGCAAGGAGGACGCTATGAAAAAATCACTTATCACCCTGATTTTGCTCCCCTGCCTGCTTCTGTCCGCGTGCGGGAAGGCGACGGAGACTGCTACTACCTCTGCAACCACCGAAACTCCACAAAATTCTCTCCCTGCCGAAGAGCGGTACACCGACGAGGTCGGACGCTACGTCTGCAAAAACGTGGCGATCAACGCAGAAATGGAGCAATATTTTGTGCCGTATCAAGGATATCGAGCAAGTGATACCCCAAACAATACGTCTATCGGCTGCTTCATCAAGGACTTTGAAGAATCAACGGTCGCCGTAGTCAAAAAAATCGCTTCGGAGAGTTATTATACCGCCTATGAAGACGGGCGCACACCGCTGGCGTATACGCTCTCCACGATTGAGATCGTCAGCCTTCCCGAAGGCGCACGCAATGCGTTCGGGATGCAAGTGGGGGACTCTGTAACGATAGTAGAGCCCTACGCGTTTTCCCCCGACAATCCCGATGTGATCTATCGATCTAATTTAATCTATCGCTATTCGTACGATTTTGGTATCATGGAAATGGGAAATACCTATTTAGTCAATCTGATCGACATAATCGTATATAACACCTGCTATGAGACCGACAAAGAACCGTCCGAAACGCTTGTTTTACCCGAAACGTATTACAGCGTTGCCGCCGACATCTATTCTATTGACAAAGAAATCTACGAAGCATGGATCAGCGATTCTGCTGTGGGTGATCTTGCGATTCCTACTACTTATTCCAAACAATCGTTGCAACGGTGGAATACCGTTTACCAATGGGCATATGAACAATATGTAACTGACTAACTCCCCCCTCCCCTTTCGTGGGAGCGCGGCAGGGATAGGCTCCGCCTTGTGCCTGACGTGGGGGCATTTACCTGTCCGGGCACGCGGTGGCGATACCGACTATTACGGTTTCCGCACGGGAACGATAACGCCGGAAGATGAAGATGTAGCCACCTCTATTGATCTTAATATTAACATACTCAGCGTGGAAGGAGAAACATCATGAGCAATCAAAGTAAATCCATGTTAATATCCAGCGGCGTATTTTTGGTGTTCATATTAGAACATTTTATATTACAACCGATAGAGTCTAATTTTGAACTTTGGCTCGTTGAATATTTAATTCCGTTGGGATTGTTCCTGTCCTTTTGGATTCTTCGGAGCATTCTGAAATCCCGCGGGCACTGGCATTTCAGTGGAACTGCATGGCTCGTTTCCTTAATGACGCTCTTGGGTATTGGGGGAATTTATTATTTCTTCTTCCTTCATAGCAATGCCCCCCTTTCTTCTCTCAATAACCCTTTGCATCAATTAGCTTTGTTTGGCGCACAAATGGCAGTGTCCTATCTGATTGCAGAAATTGTAATTGCGGTCATTAGTTGGCTCTGCAGATTGCTTGAAAGACGCCTTTAAGCTCCCGCCGCAATCCCCCCTCCCCCTTCGGGGGAGAGCGCGGCAGAACGGCAACAACGTCGCCTCCAACGGCTTCATGATGAAGGACGTCAATGAGTCGTCGGTCAACAAGGCGTTCTGCTCCACCGAATACGGCACCACATTAGTATCCATTACATGGGAGGTATCACAATGATTATATCAATCCTCTGTATCAGTTTCAGTATTACATTATTTTATGCCCTGTGGGCAGGCAGTTACTGCAAAAAAATTCTCCTGCCAATCATGGGATTCGTCGCTTTGATTGCTCTTTCTATCGTTGCTGTGCTGATCGGATACAATCTGTCAAAGGTCACAATCAATGAAAGCGGACTGATCGTTATCGGAATGTTAGGGCTGAGCGTGCATCCGTTGATCCTGCTGTTTTTCCTTCGTAAAAAAGTATGGAACGGCGTATATCTTACCTTGTTTGCGTTAGTCAACACACTGATCAATTTGTGCATCTATGAGTTTGAAGTTTTGGATCTGGTATTCCGTTTGGGGTCTTCTATTCCATACGCACTCTATACTCCTTTGGTCTTTGCTTTGTGGACGGGTCTGATGGCAGTGCGGGACGTTTTTTCTCTCAAAGAAACCATCTGCACCTGCATATCCGCTGCGATAGTTACCTACCTGCCCATTGCAATTTGCGTTGCTTGGGGCTCCTATCCGGATTCCAAGGTGACGGATGTGCTATCGAAGCTTCCATTCCTGTTCGTCGGATTCGTTGTACTATTTGGCGGCACGGCGCTCATTTATCAAATGCTCCGCGCTCGCAAGCAAGCGATACCGGCAGATTGATCTGTGTCGCATAACTGCGCCTCACCCCCGACCGAGGTCGGGGGTGAGGCGCATTCAGAATCTTCACCAAATTTGCCGCAAGGATTTTTGTTCAAAATTGCCTTTGACAATTTCGGCTAATATTTGCTATAATATATATGCAAATCGTACGAACAGGACAAATTATAGACATTGCCGTTCGCAAGATTTCAATTTATTTTATATAAGGAGCATACTATGAAAAGAATCAAGGCAGCCTGCATTTGTCAGGTTCTTCACTTCCAGCTCAAGGAAGATCTGGGTCACGATTACGCCGCTTCGCTGGTTCGACAAGAGGTGGAGAAATACAAACAGTCACTGGACCAAAGCTACACGAAGTACAAAATCGTTTCTGAGCGTGTAGAACCCGACGATTCCATCGTTATCGAAATTATCAAGCAGTACAATCAAAGCCCTGTGGGCGATTATCTGAACTGAATTGCAGGAAGCTCCCGAATAAAATCGGGGGCTTCTTTCGGTTATAAAAAAATCCTTGAACTTCGCAAAATCTATTGCAATCATCGACTTTTCGTGCTATAATATAAGGTAATTTAGAACAGAACACCCGAAAGGATGACGATATGATCCGCAAACCTACAGGCACCATTGACTTTTTCCCCGAGGAGACTAAAAAACTCCGCTACGTGGAGGGGGTTGCCCGCCGCTGTGCCCAAAAATTCGGCTTCGGCGAGATCCGCACTCCCACTATTGAGGCAACCGAGCTCTTCGCCCGCGGCGTTGGCTCCACCACCGACGTGGTTCAGAAGGAAATGTACACCTTCGTGGACCGAGACGGTCCTTCCATCACCCTGCGCCCCGAGGGTACCGCAGGCGTTGCCCGCGCCATTATCGAAAACGGCAAGTACGGCGACGCGATGCCCCTTAAATACTACTATATCATCAACTGCTTCCGTCACGAGCGTCCCCAGGCGGGTCGCTTCCGTGAGTTCTCTCAGTTCGGCGTAGAGCTGTTCGGTTCCAAGTCCGCGCTGGCGGACGCCACCATCATTGCGCTGGCAAACGAGATCATCATCGAGCTGCAGATCCCCGAGACCACGCTCCACATCAACTCCATTGGCTGTCTCGCTTGCCGTCCCGCCTATCACGGCAAGCTGAAGGAGTACTTCGCCTCCCGAAAAGACGAGTTGTGCGACACCTGCAAGAGCCGTCTGGAGCAGAATCCCATGCGGATTCTGGACTGCAAATCCCCCGTGTGCAAGGCGATCGCCAAGGACGCGCCCAAGTCGGTGGATCACCTCTGCGACGATTGCCGCGCTCACATGGACGTGCTGGAAGCGTCGCTGACCGCCATGGGCATCGGCTACGAGATCGACACCTCCATCGTGCGCGGGCTGGACTACTACACCCGCACGGTGTTTGAGTTTATCTGCGGCTCTATCGGTGCACAGTCCACCATCTGCGGCGGCGGTCGCTACGACGGACTGATGGAAGAGATCGGCGGCAGCCCGCTCCCCGCTTGCGGGTTCGGCATGGGCATCACCCGTCTGCTCCCGGCGGCGGTGATCCCCGAGATCGACGACGCGCCCGTGCTCTACATCGCTCCTTTGGGTGAGAAGGCACAGGTGTATGCGATGGAAGTTGCCGAGACGCTCCGCAAAGCCGGCGTGGCGGCGGATTGCGACATCGTGGGTCGAAGCCTGAAGGCGCAGATGAAGTACGCCAACAAGATCGGTGCGCACTACACCCTGATGGTAGGCGACAGCGAGATCGAGTCGGGCAAGGCGAATCTCAAGAATATGAAGGAAAGCTCGCAGGAAGAGATCGAGCTGGATAAGATTGTTGAGTATTTCGTGAAGTAAACAAGTGTTTGTAGCAACCCCGTAGGGGCGAATCACGAATCGCCCGTTTGTCGCACCTAAATTCGCGGGCGATTCGTGAATCGCCCCTACAAGCATTTGGGTATACCATTCCCGTCGGGCAAGGATTTGCCTGATTTAAGATGTGAAGTAAGGCGGCGATTTCCACCGCACCTGTAGGGAACGGTCTTGACCGTTCCGTTTGCGGGAGCAATGGAAAATCTCTGTTGATTCACGAAAATGATCCTCCGTCTTCGACGGAGCGGAACGGTCAAGACCGTTCCCTACAACTGATTTGTTTATACTCCATCTCCGTCGGGCACATCCACCAATAGAATGAAACGGCGAGAGCCGTAGTTGCGCAACGCGCAACTACCGCCCCGCCCTACGACATTCAACGTGGATTATTCTAAAAACCGTCGGGCAAGAATTTGCCCGACTCTATAAAAGTTTTGAAAGTTCCAAGAAAACTTTTTCAAAAGTTTTCTTGGAAGGGTTTGGGGCAACGCCCCAAATACAGAAAGGAATCATATATTATGGCTGAATTTTTCTCCGAGCAAGACAAGCGTTCCTGCTACTGCGGCACGCTGACTGCCGCCAATATCGGCGAGGAGGTCACCGTTTGCGGCTGGGTACAGCGTCGCCGTGACCTGGGCTCCCTCATTTTCATCGACCTGCGGGATCGCACCGGCATCGTCCAACTGGCATTTGATCCCGACTCCGACAAGGAGCTGTTTGACAAAGCCTTTGCGCTCCGCTCCGAATACGTGCTATCCGCCAAGGGCGTTGTTCGCTCCCGCGGAGAGGGCGCCATCAATAAGAAGATGGCGACCGGCGAGGTAGAGATCTTCGTTACCTCCATGAAGGTGCTCTCTCAGGCACAGACCCCTCCCTTTGAGATCTCCGACACCGCCAAGGTTGGCGATGAGATCGCACTTCGCTACCGTTACCTCGATCTGCGCCGTCCAACGCTTCAGAAGAACATCCTGATACGCCACGAGATCGCCCGCATCGCACGGCAGTATTACTATGAAAACGGCTTTATCGAAATCGAAACGCCGATGATGATGAAGCCCACTCCCGAGGGCGCCCGCGACTATCTGGTTCCCTCCCGTATCCACAAGGGCTGTATGTACGCCCTGCCCCAATCTCCCCAGATCTACAAGCAGCTGCTGATGCTCTCCGGCTACGACCGCTACATTCAGATCGCCCGTTGCTTTAGAGACGAGGATCTGCGCGCCGACCGTCAGCCGGAGTTCACCCAGATCGACCTGGAGATGTCCTTTGCGACCCAGGAGGACATCATGGCCATCAACGAAGGTCTGATGGTGCGCCTGTTCAAAGAGGTGCTGGGCGTTGACCTTTCCCTTCCCATCCCCCGCATGACCTATCAGGACGCCATGGATCGCTACGGCTCCGACAAGCCCGACACCCGCTTCGGCATGGAGCTGCAGGACGTTTCCGAACTGGTGAAGGATTGCGGCTTCGGCGTCTTCACCGGCGCCATCGCAAACGGCGGTTCCGTTCGTGCCATCGTGGTCGAGGGCGGCGCGGCAAAGATCTCCCGTAAGGATATCGACAAGCTGACCGAGCACGCCAAGGGCATCGGCGCGAAGGGACTTGCCTACGTCCGCTGGGTGGAGGACGCTCCTACCTGCTCCTTTGCGAAATTCTTCGCTCCCGAGGAGCTGTCCGCACTGCTGGAGAAGATCGGTTGCAAGAAGGGCGACGTTGCCCTGTTCGTGGCTGACAAGAACAGCATCGTCTACGGCACGCTGGGTGCGCTCCGTCTGAAGATCGCAAAGCAACTGGACATGATCCCCGCAGGCTACAACTTCGTATGGATCACCGAGTTCCCCTTCTTTGAATGGAACGAGGAGACCCAGCATTGGGATGCGATGCACCACCCCTTCACTATGCCCTTTGAGGAGTGCCTGCCCTATTTGGAATCCGATCCCGGCAAGGTACGCGCCAAGTGCTACGACCTGGTGCTCAACGGCACCGAGCTGCTCTCCGGCTCCATCCGCATCACCGACTGGGAGCTGCAGGCAAAGATGTTCGAAGCACTGGGCATGAGTGCCGAGGAGATCGACGCCAAGTTCGGCTTCCTGGTGGACGCCTACAAGTACGGCGCTCCCCCTCACGGCGGCTCGGGTATGGGTCTCGACCGACTGGCAATGACCATGCTGGGCGCGGACTCCCTGCGTGACGTCATCGCCTTCCCCAAGGTGCAGAACGCCTCCGAGCTGATGTCCAAGTGCCCCGCCCCCGCCGACCCCGCAGCGCTTGCCGAGCTGGGTCTTGCCATTGTCAAAGAGGAAGAATAAATGTATTCGAGACTCCGTCTCGAGCTCTGCCAGCCCCTTCTTGAAAGAAGGGGCTGGACCCCCAAGAACTTTTATGAAGGCGGAAGAATGGCATAGCCATTCTTCCGTCGTTTTGTTTACAGAACGACAATGCAACATTTTTGCCGCCCTCTTTTGGGCTATGTTCGCACCGTTGGTGTCACTGAAGAATATCACGAAAGCAAACCACGAGAATGTCGCTGTACAGCACCCACTTCCACCATCTACCATTTCTATCAGCGAAAGAATGGGCGATACCCATCAGGAAGGTAACAGGGGGTTACTTTTAGGGGGAGGTAGGAAACCTCGGTTTCCTCCTCCCCCTGAAACAGTTCTTTGCACACTTTCTTTCTGCAAAGAAAGTGTGCAAAATTACGATCAATTCCAAATCCCGACCGCACGGTCGGGATTTGTTCCTTTGAAAATAGCGAGCGGTCTGCACAGAGTGTAAGTCGGCGATAGTCGTTCGGGGCGGGAGGAGCAAGCCCCTCCCCTACCGCGTATGTGCGTAGAGTATTCATCGGAGCGACCGTTCGGCGCAACCCCTCTCCCCCTTGACAACCTCCCCCATCTATGGTATACTGATCTTACCACACCAAGGAGGTCGCCTATGCCCTATTTGGAATCCTTCACCCTTGCCACCGACAATCAGGAGTACGATTATCTCCGAGGTGCATATCAAGGTGCCGGTTATCAGACCTTCATGGTCTGCTACGACCACAATAACGTCTATCCCTTCAAGATCTTCCCTCCCAAAGGGCTCTCCCGACTGGATTTCGCACCCATTACCATCCTCTACGGCGGCAACGGATCGGGCAAATCCACCCTGCTGAACGTCATCGCCCAGAAGCTGCGGCTGAAACGCTCCTCTCCCTTCAACAACACGCCTTATATGAAGTCTTATCTGGATTTCTGCAAATACAGCCTGTCGCTTGGCGAGTTTCCGCCTCCCGACAGCAAGATCATCACCAGCGACGACGTCTTCGACTATCTCCTCGATCTGCGCGCCATCAACGAGGGCGTGGATCGGCGGCGGGAGGAGCTGTACCAAGAGTATGCCCAGATGGCACCGCGGGGTGCAACCGGCGACCCCTCGTTCCTCTTAAAATCGCTGGACGATTATGAGGAGCTAAGACAGCGTAACGAGGCGCGGCACTCCACCAAATCGGCTTACGTCGGTCGACGCATGAACATCCACGAGATGGAAGGTCGCTCCAACGGCGAGAGCGCGCTCTATTACTTCACCACCCGGATCGGCGAGGGTGCACTGTACCTCTTAGACGAGCCGGAAAACAGCCTGTCGGCACAGTTTCAGAACGATCTGCGGCAGTATATCGAGGACTCAGCGCGCTTCTACCGCTGTCAGTTCGTCATCGCCACCCACTCGCCCTTTCTGCTCTCGATGAAGGGGGCAGTCATTTACGACTTAGACAGCCGCCCCGTAGCCGTACGGAAATGGACGGATTTGGATGCGGTGCGGATTTATCACGACTTTTTTGAGGCACATCGTGGAGAGTTTTGACGATTAGTTGCAACAACTAACGATCCCGTAGGACGGGGGCTTGCTCCCGCCGTGAAGCAGTTTGCTCTGACGCCACCTGTTGAGAATAGAGACAAATTATGCGGTAACCGTTTAACGGCGGGAGCAAGCCCCCGCCCTACGAGTATAACGAACACAAACACAAACCGCACGGAAATTCCGTGCGATTTTGCTATGTTGTTACTCCTCGATAATACTTCCGCCCCATTCGACCACGGTAAATCCGTTGCGTTCAAAGCCGTCGAAGGTCTGCGGTTCGATCTCCACGGGGGCGTCCAGCGGCTTTGCCGTCATGTAGATGCGCAGCAGACTGTCGGGCGCGGGATTGATCTCCAGTCCTGCCACCGAGGTGTAAGCTTCGTCCTGGAAGGCGATCAGGTTATAGGGATTCTCCTGCAGGAGCGGCAACCAGTAGATGATGAACTCGTTCGCCTCACGGGGCGTCAGACCGATCACGGGCAGGATCTTTGCAAGGAAGGCGGCGGTGTCGCTTCCCTTCACGCAGAAGCCGCGGGAGAAGTCGGGATCAAGCTGAGCCATTCCCTCCCAGTAGAGACAGTAGTACTCCGCGCCGTCGGGGAAGATCAGCGTGCCGTCAGGCATGGCGGTGAAGTTTTGCCAGCCCTCCGTGCCGTGGTCGGGATAGGTGCAGGTGAGCGTGCCGTCCAGATTGACCTTCACCGAGCAGGTGGTGGGTGATTCGGGATAGAGGTAGATCACGGGTTTCTCGACCGTAAGCGAATACATATAATAGAATTCTTTTGCGATCTCCTGATCGGAGAGAATACGCATCTCCGTCACATCCTCCGAGTAGATCATAGTGATGTAAGACACGTCGGTCAAGCAACCGTATTTGGATGCCGACAGAAGGAGAAAATCGCCCAGCGAAAACGACAGCTCCGGAACGCCCACCAGCGCACTGTACGCGATAGAGGAGTTCCCGTGTGAAAGATAGACGATTCCATCCTGAATATCAACAACGCGTACCATCATACTTATGCTCGCTCTCTCGGTCATGGCAACAGAACGCGTCTTCATCTCATCCGCAGCAGGAAATTCATCGCTGATCCTGTACTCCGACAGCGCAAGAATCGAATACGGACCGTATTCAATCCCGGACGGTGTGATATACGAAACCTTCCCGGCACTTGGGTGATTTTCGCCCAAAGCGATAATCTGCACCGTTTCGGCGTGGACTACCGGCGTTTGGGTTGCCTCCACACGATCGACCTTTACTCGGATCTCGTCGCCGGCGGCAATGTTCAGATCGCCGAGGTTTTCCATCGAAACCTTCACGGTCTTGCCCAGTTGCTCCCGGTAGGCTTCGCAGACCATTGCGGTGACAGCGTCTCCGTTGATCTCCTCCGCAACGCAGGTAATGTATTCGCCTACCGTTTCGGCGTAGCGTTCCGCTATTTCGGGATCGACCGTCACCTCTATGGGCGTATCGTCGCACCCCGCAAGAAGGGGGAGCGTCAAAAGGGCGGTCAGCAGAATGGCGGTCAGTTTGCGGTTTTTCATGGGGATTCCTCCTTATAATTTAATCTAATTCAATAGCTGTGTTTACTGCACTTGCATCTTTGGCAGTGAAGTTTTGGCGGAAGCGTTCGTTCCGCCCATCCGCCGCTTTCGGGCACGGATGAAAAGGCGGAGCAAAAAGCCTAATCCTTGGGCGATAAACAGGAACACTGCAAGAGTGGTGATCGATGGGTCAGCACCCGTATCGAGAAGAAACAGAACAGCTCCGTATATCAATCCTTGAAACGGCAAAGAGAGCAACCACAGCTTCCAATTATCCAACAGTGCAGCTGCCATAATCGTATAGAACAATGCCACCAGAGAGAGGAACATTGCCGCAAGCAGCAAGCCGCCTAATGCACCGTCGGCGAGTAACCAGGCACATATCAGCGTGACGAACGACATAGGAAGCTGCCAAATCGCCGCCGAAATCAGCAAAAGCAGATTGATTGCGGTCAATATGCCTAATCTCATCCCACTGTGGGCAGCTCGGGACAGTTGTTTCATGGGAATTCCTCCTTTTTAATATATGTTTCATTTGTCAAGCTGCATTGGATACCAAAGTTTAGGACACAGGTACTGCGACGTCCTCTTCGCTCGGTTTGATGATTCGCCAAACCGGCAAAGCAACGATTTGGATGCACACCGTTAAGACCAGATAGCCGACCGCCTGCCTCGTAGCAGTATATCCCTCGGGCACGTTGAAGATCGGCAACAGAAATATACCGCTTGCCAGTACGGTCAGGGGAAGGCACAGCAAAAACTCCTTCCAGGTTCGCAACATCAGCGGGAAAAGGATCAGCCCTATCAATATGTTCGGAAGCAGTACCCAAAATTGGACGTTAAAATCGGTGATGAACGCTGTTAAAGTGGAAAAATATCGCACGCCTTCGCCACCGACCCACCAAAATCCGGTGAGCGTCCACAAGAGCGATCCTCCGACGAAGCGCAACCATTTTTCCCACGCTTTGACAGAATCAGCGGCAGACGCCCTTCCTTTCTGCTCCCATGTAAATGCTCGTTTCACCCACCGCCACAAACGGCTGTACAGACACAGCACAAGCTGCAGTAAGACGGAATAAATGCAGAGCGCTACTGCCGACTGGTAGCCGTTAAAGGAAAACATTCCGCCCTCGTTGCGCAGTCCCCAAGGATCTAAAAACCTACCGGGAAAGATTGAATCGTGGATGAACAGGCTGAGCAGAAGGCGCATATAGATTCCACCCAGCGGTATGAGCCATAGCTTTACCCGGACAAGCATCAATATTCCGGTCAGGAGAAGAAAGAACAGAAGACCGACGCACTGCACCGCTGATTCGTAGCGAATGCTTTCGGGAAACAGCATTCCGATGGCTCCCGCCGCTACGACGGACAAAAATACCCACAAAGCGTCCACAACGAGAAGCACCACCGCGTCGATTCCCCACTTGGGAAAATCGTACTCATTCAGTTTTTGACGGAACCGTTTGAACATGACGGATTTCTCCTTTCAAGCAAAAAACTCCCGCGCAAGGCGGGAGTCACCGTAGGTGCATCGCCTCGGTACGATTTCAGTATAGCATGAATCGACGATTTTGTCAATGACGTTTGGGCTAATTTTACAATTTCTTCATTATATATTTATAGCAAGCAACCGTTGGAAATACCACCCATCCGGCGCAAGGGGCGTTTCCAACGCCGGAATATTCGTTCCAAGACGCGTTTTCATCTGCTCATCTTTTGGATGAATTCCTAAATTTTGTAAATAATTCTCCATTTTCTGCACTTCTATTCCTCACAAGGTAAAAAAAGGATAGTCTTTTTCGCTTTTTCCCCTTGACAGAAGCAGTTTTTTCCTGTATACTGTACTTGCCGCGCAAAAATTGTTGACTTGTCAATGTTAATGATTTGTGAATAATAAACGCTAATCCTTGACAATCGGGAATTATTTGTTAAAATAAAGGTGATACTCCCCCTGCTCTGCGGTGGGTGGAGTCTGCCTTTTCCTTGCCTTGCAAGGATCGCTTCCGATTGCACCCGCACGATTACAGGAGATAGAACCATGAGTTTTCGAATCTTAGGCACAGGTAGCGCGCTGCCTGCCACCACAGTTTCCAACGAGGATCTGACCAAATTCTTAGACACCAGCGACGAGTGGATCCGCACCCGCACCGGTATCACCGAACGCCACGTGATGAACGACGAGGAATCGCTCCTCACCCTTGCCACCGCCGCTTGCCAAAACGCGCTGGAGATGGCACAGACCGCTCCCGAAGAGATCGAGCTCATCGTCTGCACCACGCTGGCAGGCGACTATACCTCCCCTGCCCTCTCCTGCCTGATCGCAAAGGAGCTGGGGCTGTCCGACCGCGTGATCACCATGGACACCAACATGGGTTGCTGCGGCTTCGAATACGGTCTGCAGATCGCCCACGCTTACTTCGCTTCGGGCATGATCTCCAAGAAAGCCATCGTGGTCTCGGCAGAGGGCCTTTCCCGCCACGCCGATTGGACCGACCGTGCTACCTGCTGTCTCTTCGGCGACGCATCGGGCGCGGTAGTGCTGGAGGCGGCTCCCGACCGCAAGGTGGACTTCGATTGGACGGTCAGCGGCAACGCAGACATCCTGAACATCACCCGCCACGCCGACAACTCCCCTTGGAACTCCTACGACGGAAAGGGCGTCCTGCACATGAACGGGCAGGAGGTCTTCAAGTTCGCCGTTTCTTCCATCAACGCCCGCATCTGCGCGGTTCTGGAGAAAAACGGACTTGCGCCCGACGATATTGCAAAATTTTTCCTGCATCAGGCAAATATCCGCATTATCAACAGCGCCATTCATAAAATGGGCGTAGCACCCGAAAAATTCCCTCACAACATCGAGCGGCTGGGCAATACCTCGTCCGCTACCATCCCCGTACTGCTGGACGAGACCGTCCGCGCAGGCGGCATCCAAAGAGGCGACAAGATCGTTCTGTGCGCATTCGGCGCGGGACTGGCATCTATCGCCTGCCTGTTGGAATATTAACGAGTCAGAACTCCGCGGAGGGCTTCCCTCCCGGTCTGAAATAGAAAAAGAATCTTATTATTATGGAGGATACTTCAATGAAAGAGAAACTGATTGCTATCATCGCTGAATACCTGGGAAAGGACGCTTCCGAGATCGAGGCTGACGCTACCTTCGAGGATCTGGGTCTGGACTCTCTGGACATCGCCGAGCTGGTTATGCAGATCGAGGATGAGCTGAGCGTTACCATCGAGCTGAACGCTGAGCTGAACAACATCGACAAGCTGGTAGAGTACATCGAAAATCAGGGCTAAGTTTGAGTAGCAAAGGAGTATAGGCAGTATGTTACAGAGTCAGCTTTGTGAACTTCTTGGAATCAAATACCCTGTTTTTCAGGGAGGTATGGCTTGGATCTCCGACGCAAATCTTGCGGCGGCAGTTTCCAATGCGGGCGGACTCGGCATTATTGCCGGTATGAACTCCAATCGCGAACAGCTTACCGCGGAGATCAGAAAGCTCCGCACCATGACCGACAAGCCCTTCGGCGTAAACGTCATGCTCATGTCCCCCTTCGTGAAGGAGATCGCCGAGGTCGTCGTGGACGAGAAGGTGCCCGTGGTGGTTACCGGTGCCGGCGACCCCTCCCCCTATATGAAGGCTTGGCTGGACGCGGGCATCAAAGTGATCCCGGTGGTCGCATCCGTCAGCTTTGCCAAGCGGGCTGAGCGGAACGGCGCTACCGCCGTCATCGCCGAGGGTGCTGAGTCGGGCGGACACATCGGTAAACTGCACACCATGCCTCTGATCCCTCAGATCGTGGACGCAGTCAACATCCCCGTCCTTGCCGCAGGCGGTATCGCCGACGGCAGAGGCATGGCCGCCGCCCTGATGCTGGGCGCTTGCGGCGTACAGATGGGCACCCGCTTCCTGATTGCGGACGAGTGTACCATCCACGACAATTACAAAGATATGGTGCTGAAGGCAAAGGATATCGACACCATCACTACCGGTGAGCGCACCGGCGATGCCTGCCGCGCACTGAAAAATCCCTTCTCCAAGGACTTCCACAAGAAAGAAATGGTGGACTGCCTGCCCGCCGAAGAGCTGGCACCCCTTGGAATCGGCGCACTCCGCCGCGCCGCCCGCGAGGGCGACGTCCAGACCGGCTCCTTCCTCTGCGGAGAAATCGCGGGTCTGGTGAAGGAAAGAATGTCCTGCAAACAGATCATTGAGGAAGTTTGCACCGACTGCGAAAAACTGCTGATGGGGGCGTCGAAATGGGTAAGATAGCACTGCTGTTTGCCGGTCAGGGCGCACAGACCCCCGGCATGGGTCGGGATCTTTACGAAAAGTCTCCCGCCGCAAAAGAAATCTACGATATGGGTGAAAAGAGCCGTCCCGGCACCCTTGCCACCTGCTTTGAGGGCACCAAGGAAGAACTGACCCTCACCGAAAACACCCAGCCCTGCCTGTTTCTGACCGATCTGGCTTGCGCATACGCTCTCACCGAGGCAGGCGTAAAGGTAGACGGCGTTGCCGGCTTCTCTCTGGGTGAGATCGCCGCACTCGCTTTTGCGGGCGTACTGTCCGATGACGACGCATTCCGTCTGGTCACGCTCCGCGGAGAAAAGATGGCAGAATGTGCCGCAAAACATCCCGGCGGTATGGCGGCGGTGGTCAAGCTCTCCGACGAAAAGGTGGAAGAGCTTGCCGCAGGCTTTGACGAGGTTTGGCCGGTCAACTACAACTGTCCCGGACAGGTTGCCTGCGCAGGCAAGAAGGAGCAGATCGCACCCTTCTGCGAGGCGGTGAAGGCGGCAGGCGGCAGAGGCATTCCGCTGGCTGTCAGCGGCGCGTTCCACACGCCCTATATGCAGGACGCCACCAAGGCGCTCGCCGAGGCACTGACTTCCCTGCCCGTTTCGGAGGAGCATCTCCCTATTTGGTCTAATCTCACCGGCGATCTCTATCCCGCGTCTGCGGAGGAGATTCGCGCCGCCATCGCCGCGCAGGCGTCAAACAGCGTGCGCTGGGCGGACACCCTGAAGAAGATGTACGCCGAAGGCTACGACACCTTCATCGAGGTGGGTGCAGGCAAGACCCTTTCCGGTCTGGTCGCCAAGACCCTGACCGGCGTGACGATCGCAAACGTCGCCGACGTCGCTTCGCTGGAAGCCACTCTGTCGGCTTTGGGTGCCTGATCCCGCACCCGTATACATTCCATTGAAAGAAGGTTATCGAAAATGTTCAAAGGAAGAACCGCTCTGATCACCGGCGCGGCACGCGGCATCGGCAAAGCCATCGCCGTCAAGCTGGCGTCCGAAGGAGCCAACATCGTCATTTTCGACGTATTCGACGCCGATACCGCCGTGGACACGCTGAACGAGCTTGCCGCGTACGGTGTGAAGGCAAACTACTACCGCTGTGACATCACCGACAGCGCCGCTGTGGACGCCAACGTGAAAGCAGCCATCGAGGCGTTCGGCAAGATCGATATTTTGGTCAACAACGCCGGCATCACCAAGGACAAATTGATGATTCAGATGTCCGAGGCTGAATTTGACGCCGTCATCAACGTAAACCTGAAGGGTACGTTCCTGATGACCAAGACCCTGACCCGCCACATGATGCGCAACCGCTACGGCCGCATCGTCAACATGGCGTCCATCGTGGGCATCACCGGCAACGAGGGACAGGCGAACTACTCCGCCTCCAAGGCAGGCGTGATCGCCCTGACCAAGACCACCGCAAAGGAGTTCGCTTCTCGCGGCATCACCTGCAACGCAGTGGCTCCCGGCTTCATCGACACCGGCATGACCGCCGTTCTGTCCGACGCCGCCAAGGAGGCATTCCTTTCGCAGATTCCGGTCAAGCGGGTCGGCACCCCCGAGGACGTTGCCAACGCGGTCGCCTTCCTGGCTTCCGAAGCGTCTTCCTACATCACCGGTGAGGTCATCAAGGTCACCGGCGGCATGGGCGCGTAAGCGTTTCATCTGAACAGGAGAAAAACTATGCGTAGAGTTGTAATTACCGGTATCGGCGTGCTCTCCCCCGTGGGCAACGACGCCGCTACCTTCTGGGACAGTCTGACCGCCGGCAAGTGCGGCATCGGACCCATCACCCGCTTTGATACCACCGACTACAAGGTAAAACTGGCCGCTGAGGTCAAGGACTTCGACCCCAAGGCGCTGTACGACAGCCCTGCCGAGGTGCGCCGCGCAGACCCCTTCACCCACTATGCCGTCGCCGCTTCCGACGAGGCGATCAAGGATAGCAAAATCCTTGATTCCGGCATCGATCCCTTCCGTCTTGGCGTTTACGTCAGCTCGGGCATCGGCGGTATGCAGACCTTCGTGAGCGAAACGCTGGCGCTGGACAAGAAGGGTCCCGGCAGAGTTTCCCCTCTGTTCGTTCCCAAAATGATCTCCAACATGGCGGCAGGCATGATCGCCATCCGCAACGGTGCAAAGGGTCCCACCCTGCCCGTGGTCACCGCCTGCGCTACCTCCGCACACGCGGTGGGTGAGGCTTACCGCGCCATCAAGCACGGCTATGCCGACGCCATCATCGCAGGCGGCGCGGAGTCTGCCATCGAGCCGCTGGCTATCGCTGGCTTTACCAACTGCAAAGCGCTCCACGAAGGTGACGATCCCACCGCCGCATCCATCCCCTTCGACGCCCGCAGAAGCGGATTCGTTATGGGCGACGGTGCAGGCGTGCTGATTTTGGAGGAATACGACCGCGCGGTCGCAAGAGGTGCTAAGATCTACGCCGAGATCGTCGGCTACGGCAACACCTGCGACGCTTACCACATGACCTCCCCCGCCCCCGACGCCGAGGGCGCCGCCGCCGCGATCAAGCTGGCAGTGAAAGAAGCAGGCGTGAAGGTCGAGGATGCGGCGAAGATCTACGTCAACGCTCACGGCACCTCCACCAGCATGAACGACAAGACCGAGACCCTCGCCTTCAAGCGCGTCTTCGGCGATGCGGCTTACGAGCTGCATATCAGCTCCACCAAGTCCATGACCGGACATATGCTGGGTGCAACCGGTGCTGTGGAGGCCATCGCTTCCGCACTGGCACTCCGGGACGGCATCGTGCCTCCCACCATCGGCTACCAAGAAGCCGATCCCGAGTGCGATCTCAACTACACGCCCAACACGGCTGTGAAAACCGAGCTTAGCTACGCCATCTCCACCAACCTGGGCTTTGGCGGTCACAACGCCGCTCTGGTACTGAAGAAAGCGTAAGGAGGAACACCTATGAATCTGGACGAGATCAAAACCATTCTCCCCCACCGTGAGCCGATGCTCCTGGTGGAAGAGGCGATTCTGAACGAGGACGGCTCCTCTACCGGCTATTACACCGTCAAGGGCACTGAGTTCTTCCTGCAGGGACATTTTCCCGGCAATCCCATCGTTCCCGGCGTCATCCTGTGCGAGATGTGCGCCCAGTCTGCCTGCATCCTCTTCTCTGCCGATATGGTGGGCAAGACCCCCGTTTACACCGGCATCAATAACGTGAAGTTCCGCCTGCAGGTAAAGCCCGGCGACACGATCCGCTTCGATTGCAAGATCTCCAAGCAGAAGGCTCCCTTCTACTGGATCGAGGGCACCGCTTCGGTGAACGGCAAGAAAGCAATGAGCGGCGAATTTTCCTTCGCCATCGTGGGCTGACACGATTTTCCTGTAACATTTGCCACCGCCCCAAGTCTTCCCCCAGCGGGGAGGTCGGGGCGGTCTTTCAATTTTGCGGAGCATCTCTCCGCAGTATGCCTTTGGAGCACCGTGATGAATATTTGTTATATTATCGGCGCACTCCCCTCGGCTGGGGAACGCTTTTTCGCCGACGACACCGATCTGGTCGTCGCCGCAGACGCGGGATGGCAGACTGCAGAAGGTTACGGTCTGATTCCTGCCCTTGCAGTAGGTGATTTTGACACCGCGCCTCCCCCTGATCACATCCCGATAATCACTCATCCCGTCCGCAAGGATGATACCGATCTGATGCTGGCCGTCCGCATCGGGCTCCAGCGGGGCTATCGCACCTTCGTACTTGCCGGAGCGACAGGTGGCAGACCCGATCATACCTTTGCCGCCTATCAGACGCTGCGATTTCTGAAGGATCACGGGGCACGGGGATATCTGACCGGCGAGGGTGCGGTAATCACCCTGCTCTCGTCCGAGGAGCTGACCGTCTCGGCAGAGGCGGGAACCACCTTCTCCCTCTTCGCCAACGGCGGGGACGCCAAAGGCGTCACGATCCGCGGGGCGGCCTATCCTTTGGAGAACGGCAGACTAACCGAAAGCTTCCCGTTGGGCGTCAGCAATGCCTTCACAAGCGAGCCGCTGATCGTGTCCACAGGTCGCGGGAACCTGCTGATGATGACGCTCTGTCCCCCCGAGCGCTCATCCGATCTGATCGCCGTTATGGCGGCGGGACGGCAGGCGATACTGCCTCTGTCAGGGGTCATTTTCGACATGGACGGCACTCTCATCGACTCCAATCCCCGCTGGGATCAGGTTGGCTTCCGCTATTTAGAGCGGTACGGGCTCACCGCCCCCGAGGATTTCCTCTATCACGTCCATACCAAGCCCGTCCCCGAGATCGCTGTCTATCTGAAGGAGACTTTTGGGCTGGAAGTGGATCCCGACGCGCTGACGCGGGAAGTCATCTCGCTGATGGATGACTACTACCGCACCGAAGCGACTCCCAAGGCGGGCGTTTTAGCGTTCATCCGACGGCTGGAGGGGGCGGGCATCCCCTACTGCATCGCCACCGCCGCCGAACGCTCCCATGTGGAAGCGGGGCTTGCCACGGTGGGCATTACAGGACAGAAATTCATCCTCACCTGCACCGAGGTGGGCGCGGACAAACGGTTTCCCACCGTTTTCGAAGAGGCGCTCCGACTTTTGGGTAGCGACCGTGCCACCACCGCCGTGGTGGAGGACTCGCCTACCGCCCTTGCCACCGCGGGGCGCGCGGGATTTTATACGGTCAGCGTCTACGACAACACCTTCCGGGATCGGGAGGAGGAGAAACGGCAGATCGCCGATCTGTCGGTACGGTCGTTGGAGGAGCTGGCGTCGGTAGAGCTACGCAAGATCTGACCGCCCCGAGGCTCTCCCATCGGGAGGGCTGTCGCCCGAAATCATCCGCTCGGCTATTGAAAAAATCCTCCGCCCATCTTGACAAGCGGAGGATTTTGTGCTACAATAGCCTCACCGAACCGAATAACGATCAGGGGTGCTGTCAAAAGCTGAGATGAGAGCCTGTACAGGGGCGCTCGAACCCTTTACCTGATACGGATAATGCCGTCGTAGGAAGATCGTAATCTGACAAAGCTTCGCCCGTTCACGGGGGAGGTTTTTGCCGTTATGACTCTGCACCGCTTATTCGGTGCGGAGTTTTATTTTTCGGAGGTGTTTTTATGAAACACACAAACATTCACAAACTGGTGACCTCGGCAATTCTGCTGGCACTGGCGTTCGTACTGAGCTACGTGAAAATCGCCAGCCTGCCCTTTGAGGGCTCCATCACCCTCTTTTCCATGTTGCCCATCTGCCTGGTATCGGTGAAATACGGTCTGGGCTGGGGACTGGGAACCGCCTTCTGCTACTCCTGGCTTCAGATCCTGCAGGGCGGCGTATTCGGCTGGGGACTATCGCCCGTTATGCTGATCGGTTCCCTTTTGCTGGACTACATCGTTGCCTTTACTGCCGTGGGGCTTGCCGGAATCTTCCGCCGCCATGGGAGAGCAGGCATTTGCATCGGCACCGCCATCGCCCTGACCGTCCGATTCCTCTCTCATTTCGCGGCAGGCTTCATTCTGTGGGCGAATTTGGAGCAGTTTGTTGCCTTCGGTAAAGAGTGGGTAGGTCATCCCGTCCTCTACTCGCTCTGCTACAACGGTATCTATATGCTCCCTGAGCTGATCCTCACCGTTGGTGGAATGCTCTTCCTGTCCGCTCTCCCTCAAATGAAGCGCTGGATCGCACCTGAGTTCTAAAATCCGAGAAAATCTATTGACAAACGTGGAAAATCGTGCTATACTGTAATAAATTGGCGGCATAGCCGTCAAATCAAATCGGAAAGGACGATTTACACATGAAAAAGACTTTATCTCTGATCCTGGCGGGTCTGATGCTGACGGCAGTTCTGGCTGCTTGCGGCGGTGAAACCACGGTGACCACTTCTGCAGACACTACCACCGATACTCCCGTTACTACCACCAAGGCTTCCGTTACTACCACTATGACTCCCGTTACCACTACCGGCGCGGTGGGCGGCGTTACCACCACCGAGGATCCTACCGGCGGCAACGTCCCCGAGACCGACGGCAACACGCCCGAAACGACCGATGACGGCAGCAACACGCCCACGCCCGAAGTGACCACCAATGCAGGCGGCAGTGAGGAAACTCCCGAGGTGACCACCGGCAACGAAGGCGTCGAAAACCCTGACGTTCCCGAACAGACTGCGCTGGTATGGTACGACAACAACGGTGATCAAGGTACTTACTATGAGATCACCGTCAACGCCGACGGTGCAACCGAGGTCTCCTACACCAAGGAAACCTACGACGACGCGCTGGCACAGTACGGCTATGCAGGTTACTCCTGGGTCAACATGGCGGCTGACATTTCTGAGGTTTACACCGATCAGGCAACCTTCGTGATCCGCGTACAGGGCGAGGCAGGTAAGACCCTGCTGATCAAGCCCTTCGACAATCAATCCTTCGAGCAGACTGTCAACTTGGACGGTAGCGTACAGACCTTCACCTTTACGCTGAACAACGTTCCCGCTGACGCTGCCCGTTCCATCATCATCTTCGGTGACGGCGGCGCAGTTGATACTTCCGGCGAATTCACCATTCTCGACGCATACTTCGAATAAGCAAAAACGGGGGACGGCAAGTATTTGCCGTCCTCCGTTTATAAAAGTTCTTTGTCCCGCTTTCTTTCAAGAAAGCGGGCGGAGCTTGAGGCAGAGCCTCAAATGAATTTATTCTTCAATCAGCGGAGCGATGGCATCTACGTACCACTTAGCGATCGTCTCGGCTCCGTAAGCAGTAGGATGTACGCCATCCTCCGAGAACTTTTTCCACTCCTCGGTGGCGTATGCCGCCGCCAGCAGACCGTCGGTGGGAAGATATGCGTCGGCATACTCCCGCGCCAGACGGCGGGTGATCTGTACCTTGGGATCCAGATCCTCGCGGAAATACGCCTTGTCCTCGGCGGGCAGCAGGAACTGCTCCATCAGCAGGATCTTGGCGTTGGTGCGGGTCTTCAACGCCTCCAGCACGGTGCGGTAGCAATGCTCGAAATAGCTGTGCTTCATCCAGTTTTCCTTGGGATCGGCAAAATGCCAAGTATCGTTGACACCGATGAGGATGGAGCAGACGTCGGGCTGTATCTCCACGAAATCGCTCTCCAGGCGTGCGACCAGATCGAAGGCGCAATTGCCGGAAATGCCCAAATTGATAAATTCGAAGTCAATATCGGGATAGCGTTCGGTCAGCAGCTTGGTGGCGTAATAGGGGTAGCCGTGTCCCAAATTGTGGATGTCGGAGCGGTCTCTGCCGCAGTCGGTGATGCTGTCCCCCTGAAAGAGGAGCTTTAATTTGCGTTTCATACCATTATTTCCTTTCGAAAACCGATTCATCGGACGGGCGTCCGGTACGCTCATAGTGTAGCACAATCCCGCCGAAATTGCAAGTCCTTTGCCGAAAAAGCAAAAAATCTTTATAAAAATCCGCAAAAAGGGGTTGACAAACCCCTTTTTATCCTGTATAATAGAAAAGTCGAGGTCGGACTACGTCCGGCTTCTCCTTGCCGCAGATAAATTTTTCATGTTTGCGGTCTTATGTCCATAGGGAGGTGTAACGAAAATGGAAAACACTAACAAGTCTTATGAAACCTTATTCGTCGTCAATGCGACCCTGAGCGAAGAGGCTATCAAGTCGGTTATCGAGAAGTTTACCGCTCTCATCGCCGCAAACGGTGAAGTGACTTCCGTTAACGAGTGGGGCAAGCGTCGTCTTGCATACCCCATCGACGACATGAACGAAGGCTACTACGTACTGGTAGACTTCACCGCTCCTACCGGCTTCATCGCTGAGCTGGAGCGTATCTTCGGCATTACCGAAGGTATCATGCGTTCCATCGTGAAGAGAAAGCACGTATAAGCGAGGCTGACGATGGCTAACTTCAACTTCAACAAGGTCATTTTGGGCGGCCGCCTGACCGGTGATCCCGAGCTGAAAACCACGCAAAGCGGTGTATCGGTCACTTCCTTCAGCGTTGCCGTCAACCGGAGATACTCCGGTACAGCCGACCAGCAGCCCCAGGCAGACTTCATCAACGTAGTCGCATGGCGTCAGCAGGCCGAGTTCGTATCCCGGTATTTCCGCAAGGGTAGCTCTATCTGCGTGGTAGGCTCCCTGCAGACCCGCTCCTGGACCGATCAGAACGGTCAGAAGCGTTACGCTACCGAGGTTGTTGCAGACGAGATCAACTTCGTTGACTCGAAGGGCGAGAATCCCGCGTCCCGTCAGGGCGGCGCATCTTACGGTGCGGCACCCGCTGCGGCTCCTTATACGCCCGCAAGCTACGGCGGTTCCAGCTATGCAGGTACCCCCGACAATGCACCCCGGTTTGAAGAAATGTCCAATGAGGACGACTTACCCTTTTAACTAATCAGGAGGTTTCAAATGGAAAACGAGAAAGAAGTTCAGCAGGCACCCGCGGCTGAGAAGACTGCCGCTCCTGCAGAAAAGAAGCCCTTCCGTGCCAACAACCAGAACCGCAAGAGAAAGAAAGTTTGCCAGTTCTGCGTTGAAAAGGTTGACTATATCGACTTCAAAGAAGCCGGCAAGCTCCGCAAGCTCACTTCCGAGCGCGCGAAGATCCTGCCCCGTCGTGTCACCGGCACCTGCGCAAAGCATCAGCGTCAGCTGGCGCTTGCCATCAAGGAAGCACGTCACATGGCTCTGCTCTCCTACGTCAACGACTAATTTTCGGTCCGAGACGCTTTTAACGCCCATCGAAGCGTCGCTTCGGTGGGCGTTTGCTGTTTGGCACCCCAAGTACCAACCGCTTAGGGATTGCTGAGCGAAAAGCGATAGGAAGCTAAGGAAGCAATTCCTCCTACGTCGAAATTGCAATCTGAGGGAGATGTAGTTCGGCAGAGCCGAACTACTGACCATCACTCAGACGCCGAAGTTTTCTTCTCTCCCTCCGCAGTTCGCCGTTGGCGAACTGCTCCTCCCTCTCTTCTTCCTTGGCTGTGGCTCTGCCGTGGTTGTTCCAACTGCTTTTTGCTCCGCAAAAAGCTACCGTATTTATTCTTTATTCAATATTCTTTATTCTTTAATTTGATGAAAGGAGACGTCCTTGAAAAAACTTCTCTACTACCTCTCTCCCCACTACCCGCGAATGTCAGTGGGGCTTGCCATCAAGACCGTCGGCACCGTGGTGGAGCTCTTCATCCCTTGGATTTTGGGCTATATCGTGGACTCGGTGCTCCCGACGAAAGACCGCACCGCCATCTACCTCTGGGGCGGCGCAATGCTTCTGCTGGCCGCCGTTGCCGTCTCCTTCAATATCATCGCCAACCGAATGGCGTCCGCCGTGGCAAGAGAGGCGACCCGTAAGATCCGCCACGATCTGTTCGCCAAGATCTCCTATCTGGACGCCGCCGACGTGGACAGGCTTTCCGTCTCCTCACTGGAATCGCGGCTCACGGGCGATACTTACAACGTCAATCACATGATCGGCATGATGCAACGGCTGGGTGTCCGCGCGCCCATCCTGCTGCTGGGCGGCATCACCGTCACCTTCCTGCAGGACGTACGTCTGACGCTGGTGATGGTGGCTACCCTGCCCTTCATCGCTCTGTCGGTCTATATCATTTCCAAAAAGGGAATCCCGCTTTTCACCGAACAGCAACGCGCAGTGGACGGCATCACCCGCGTAGTCCGCGAAAACGCCTCGGGCGTGCGGATCATCAAGGCACTGGGGAAATCAGATTACGAAAAGGAGCGTTTTGATCGGGTCAACCAAGACGCCATCCGCCGTGAGAAAAAGGCAGGACTGACCATGTCCGCCACCAATCCGCTGATCACCTTCTTTTTGAACGCGGGGCTTGCCGCCGTTATCGTGGTGGGCGCCCATCTGGTGAACGGCGGGCTCAGCGACGTGGGCAAGATCATGGCGTTCCTCTCTTACTTCACCATGATCTCCAATGCTCTGCTGGCAGTCTCCCGTATGTTCACCATGCTCTCCAAGGGCATGGCGGGCATGGGACGCATCTCCGAGGTGCTGGACATGGATCCCACCCTCTACGTTCCCGAGACCGCCGGTGAGGAAACACATCCCTCCCCCTTCCGTCCCGACGATCGCTCTACTCCCGTGGTGGAATTTCGGAACGTCACCTTCTCCTTCGGCGAGCGAGTGGTACTGAAGAACATCAGCTTCGCCCTCTACGAGGGGCAGACGCTGGGCATGATCGGCGCAACCGGCAGCGGCAAGTCTACCGTCATTGCCCTACTGCTCCGCATCTACGCCCCCGACAGCGGCGAGATCCTGCTTTCGGGCACGCCCATCGAAAAAATCCCCACTCCGAGACTTCGGGAGAAGATCGGCGTGGTTTTCCAAAACGACTTTCTCTTTGCCGACACCATCCGTGAAAACGCTTCCTTCGGCAGAGACGTCCCCGCTGATCGGCTGGCGGTCGCTTACGCCCACGCCCAGGCGGAGTACGTGGCAAACTATCCCGAAGGAGACGGGCATCTGTTGGAGATCAAGGGCGCCAACCTCAGCGGCGGTCAGAAGCAGAGACTGCTCATCGCCCGCGCGCTGGCAGGAGAGCCCGATCTGCTGATTCTCGACGACTCCTCCTCTGCGCTGGACTACAAGACCGATGCACGACTTCGTGCAACCCTGCGGAAGGAATACGGCGCCACCACCACCGTGCTGGTGGCACAACGCATCTCCTCCATCGCCCACGCCGACCTGATCCTGATGCTGGAGGGCGGCGAGATCATCGGCAGAGGCGATCACGACCACCTTCTCCGCACTTGCGCTCCCTACAAGGAGATCGCTGACACGCAGATGGGAGGGATGACGCTTGCAGAGTAAGAAAACTGCTTCCGCTCCGATGGAAGCGACAACCGTCCAAAAGGTTCCCCGTATGAAGAAGAGCACGGTCATTCTGCGTCTACTCTCCTATCTGTGGGAGCACAAGATCTGGCTGGCGGTCGCCGCCCTGCTGACCGTCGCCGCCAACGTCATCGCCCTTTGGGGTCCCGACCTTGCCGAGGACGCCATCGACGCCATCAAGGGTCCCGACGACGTGGACTTCGGCACCGTTTATCAAAAGGGCATCGCCATGCTCCTGTGCTACGCGATCTTCGCCGCACTCTCCTTTATCCTGTCGGCGGTGATGATCCATCTGTCCAAGAAGGTGGTCTATCAGATGCGCAAACAGGTCTTTGAGCATCTGGTGGATCTGCCCGTGGGCTATTTCGACCGCAATCAGACCGGCGATCTCATCAGCCGTCTGACCTACGACATCGACACCATCAACGCTTCCCTTTCCAACGATCTGATCCAGATCTGCGCGGGCGTGATCACGGTGGTGGGCGCCGCCATTCAGATGGCGCGGATCAAGCCCATCCTGATGCTGGTCTTTGCCGGCACCGTGCCCTGCCTCATCTTCTTCACCGTCTACCGCACCAAAAAGGTAAAGCCCCTCTTCCGCCGTCGCTCGGCGAAGCTGGGCGAGCTCAACGGCTACACCGAGGAGATGCTGTCGGGGCAAAAGACCATCCGCGCCTACGGCAAGGAGGAGGTCATGATCTCCCGCTTCGACCGCCACAACGACAAGGCAGTGCAGGCGCACTACGACGCCGACTACCAGGGCAGCGTGGTGGGTCCCTCGGTCAACTTTATCAACAACGTCTCGCTGGCGCTGATCAGCACCTTCGGTGCTCTGCTCTGCCTTAGCGGCAAGCTGTCGCTGGGCGGACTCACCGCCTTCAACCTCTACTCGCGCCGCTTTGCGGGTCCCATCAACGAGACCGCCAACATCATCAGCGAGATCCAGTCGGCTACCTCAGCGGCGGAGCGGGTGTTCCGTCTCTTAGACGAGCCTGCCGAGGAAAAGGTGAAGTCGGGCGACCTGCCTCTGCCCTCCCCACTCGGTGAGGTAGAGCTGGAACACGTGAACTTCGGCTACGACGAGGAGCGGCAGATCCTCCACGACGTGAGCCTGACCGTGAAAAAGGGTGAGACTATCGCTATCGTGGGTCCCACCGGCGGCGGTAAGACTACGCTGATCTCCCTCTTGATGCGCTTCTACGATCCCAATTCCGGCGAGATCCGCATCGACGGACAGAACGCCTACACCACCCGAATGGAGGACGTGCGCCGCGCCTATGCAATGGTATTGCAGGACACTTGGCTCTTCGAAGGTACCATCGCCGAGAACCTCTGCTACGGTAATCCGAGCGTCACCCGCCGAGAGATGGAGGCTGCTGCTCGCGCCGCCCGCATCGACGATTATATCCGTTCCCTGCCCGAGGGCTACGAGACGGTGCTGGACGAGAACGGAGTGAATGTCTCCAAGGGGCAGAAGCAGCTACTGACCATCGCCCGCGCCATGCTGGTGGATTCCCCGATGCTGATCCTGGACGAGGCAACCTCCAACGTGGACTCCCGCACCGAGCAGAAGTTGCAGGCGGCAATGGACGAGCTAACGAAAAACAAGACCTGCTTCATCGTCGCCCATCGCCTTTCCACCGTGCAGAACGCCAGCCGCATCATCGTAGTGCGGGACGGCAGGATCGTGGAGATCGGCGATCACGCCACCCTCCTTGCCGCCGGCGGATTCTACGCCACCCTCTACAACAGCCAATTTGAAGGAGCAGAAGAATGAATATTTACGACGAGCTGATCGAAATTGCCGCCGCAGTGCTGAAGAAACCCGCAGACACAGTTCTCCCCGACCGCTCCATTGAGGAGCAGGGCGGAGATTCGCTGGACATCGTGGAGATCCTGCTGCAGGTGGAAGACCGCTACGGCGTCTACGTCCCCGACAGCGCCGTGGTGGAAATGCGCACCCTCGCCGAGCTGTCAGCTTGGCTGGAGGAAAATGCCTGAAATGCCTTCGGCATCCCGACGTTCTTTGATCAAGCAACAGACCCCGAACGAAGACGGTAAGTCCTTCGTTCGGGGTCTGTTTTATATTGACAATGAAAGGTTAGTTTTTCACGTCGTAATGGAAGATCGTTTCGCCGGGAAGATGGAGACCCAGCTTCTCGCGGGCGAAATCGATGATGTACTCGTCATCGATGGGGCGCTCCAACTCGTACTGCATCTCGTCCACTTCATCCTGCACGGCAATGACCTCATCCGCCAGCTCTTCCCGCTGGTCGTTCAGATCGTTGATGGTCATCTGGGAGCTGACGATGGAGACCAGAGCAAGGGCGATAAAGCCTACCCACAACAGTCTTACGAATACGTTTCCTCTGCTTTTCATTTTGATCGTTCCTTTTGTTTTTTCGGTAAATTTTTATGACGGTTCGGTCTTGATTTTGCACTTCGTCTTTGCAAATGCGGCGTCGGAATCGTGCCATGCCCTGCCGCGGCGGCAAGTGCCGCCCCGTAGCGCAGGGTGATCTTCTTTGCCTGCCGTTCCAGTTTGCGATAGAATCGACGCTCCCGCCGTGCCACGGCATGGCGGTGCAATCGACGGACGGCGTTTTGCACCGCGCGTCCGATGGGTCGGAGGATCCGTCGCAGGATCCATCTGCACAGGATCGCCAGCAGGTGCAGGATGCGGTCGGTGCAGGTGGCGATCAGCCGTCCTGCGGTCAGCCGCCACAGAAGGATGCCCACGCCCAGCGCTGGGATCGCCATCAGGCGAAGGACTCCGCTCGTGGTGGCAAAATACAGGATGGACAGCATTGCGCCTGCCGCGATGCAGATCAGGAAATCCTCCAGGTGCAGAAGGATCGCCGATGGGATGCGGGGAACGTGCAGTTTGAGAAACGCCGCCCGTCGGATGGAAAAGAGCGAATAGACCGCTCCGATCAGTAGCCCCAGCAGAAAGGCGCGCAGGAGCAGGACGGCAAGGCTTTCCTGTGACAGATACTGGGTCACTTACCGCGACCGCCGTTCTTCCAAAGTCCCCGACCCCGAGGGCGTTTGTCCAAATAACAAAGCGAATTGATTTTTCCCTCAATGCCAAACTCACGGCTGTCTACGTTCATCTGCTTGATGTGGAGCCCCTCGCCCTCAATGGCAAGCGTTCCCGCAACGGTGGACAGCACCACCGCGCCTTCGTCGAAGCTGATCACGTCCTCTACACCGGTGAGCAGAACGCTGCTGCGGTCGGTGAGGGTGAGCGTGTGGGCGGTTTTCGAAATTCCTTCGTTCATATAGCCCCTCCTTTCGCTGTTTCTTTTCCAGTTTATGAAAGGAGATGGGCAATTATTCATTTATTGGGAGATGACCTCGTACATAGCGGCGGCATCCGCTTTTTTGACGGTCTCGGAGATATCGGTGACCCTGACCTTCAGCGTGCGGGCGCCGAAGGCGACCTCGATCTCGTCGCCGATCTTCACCTGATAGGAAGCCTTGGCTTCCTTGCCGTTGACGCTCACGTGTGCGCCGTCGCAGGCGTCGTTTGCCACGGTGCGCCGTTTGATGATGCGGGACACCTTCAGATATTTATCCAGTCGCATAAGAACCTCGATATCGGATAGTGATACATCATTAGTATAACACACAAATCCTCCCCGCGCAAGGGGAGGATTTGTAAATAAAGTATGAACAATCAAAATTGCGAGTTGCAATTTACCACTTTCCCGTCCGTCTCAGCTCCTTTTCGGCGGCTTTGACGGCATTCCAGTCGGGCTTGTCCTCGCCTTTGAAGACGTGGGGGTGACGGAAGAGCATCTTTTTGCAGATCTCGGTGACCACGTCGTCCAGCGTAAAGGCTCCCTCCTCCTCGGCGATGACCGAGTGGAAGATGACCTGGAGCAGAAGATCGCCCAGTTCTTCCTTGAGGGCTATATCGTCAGCCTGATCGATAGCCTCGACTACCTCGGCAGTCTCGTTGGTAAGACAGGAGCGGAGGGAAGCGTGGGTCTGCTCCGCGTCCCAGTCGCACCCTTCGGGCGAGCGGAGGATGGCAACGAGGGTATGCAGATCGTCCACGGTAAAGCGGGTGAGCGAATTCAGGCGTTCTTTTTCGGCGGGAATGTTCATGGGTGGGCTCCTTTGGGGATGTTTTGAGCATACTGCTTACAAAATTCTCTCACTGCGGCTTTAATAGTTCCATCTATCTTCGCATTGCAGAAGCGTCGGATATGGTCGGGAATCTCGCGGTAATAGGCTTCGGCGATCCCGCCCGCAATGCACGCTTGGGTATCGGCATCACCGCCCAACGAAACGGCGCCCCGAACGGCACTTTCATAATCGCAGGAAACCAAAAATGCGATGATAGCAGACGGCGGCGATCAGCACGCTGTCGTCGGTGAAGGTACTGCCCTCTTGAAAGGGGAAGTCGTAATCTTTGGTGCAATGCACCTCATAGTAGGAGCCGATGACGTCGCCGTAGATCGCACCAAGCATAGATCCGCCGCCCTTCTGAGTAGAGAGTTGTCATTATTATAGCATATAGCGAGGAAAAATGCAAGGGATTTGAGTAAATCGATTCGAGCAAGGGGCGAATCGCACCGCCGCTGTAGGAGAGGCGTTTCTGTCCCGTCCATACGGTTTGCACCTCCGGCACGGGCGGTGGTATCCGTTCGATGCCGCCTGCGACGGCGCGGAACGGTCAAGACCGTTCCCTACAACGTCGTGTGGTAATCTGTTCGCACCATGTTCGTAGAGACAGGCGCCCTCGTAAGGAGCGTAGCGACGGAATAGCGAAGCGTCCGGTCCGCCCGAACGGTCTGCAACAAACAACAGGCAGTGAAAATACCGCCCTCCCCTACCTGAGCAGCTTCCACTTCTCCAACCGTCGGCAGATCGCCCTTCCGCCGGGGATGAGCCGCCACTCGGCGCGGGTGATGCCGCCCAGCATCAACAGGAGCAGGAGATAGACCAACGCACCCATCGCGGCGGCGGGGATGCAGGCGAGATCGCCCATCCGTCCTTCGAACAGTCGCATTCCGAATAGGGCGGTAGCACCGCAGGCAAGTGCGGCAAACAGCGACACCCCAAAGATACTGCGGAAGGTGATCGTCACCCCTTCTCCGGTAAGGGCGATGAAGTTCAGAGCGGTGATGGTCAGATAGCAGAGGAAGGTGCTGACAGGCGCGCCCTGTATCCCGTATTCGCCCAGCAAAAACCACGCCGAGATCAGCTTCACCGCCGCTCCCGCCGTCATGGACAGAAGCGGCGTTTTGACCTTTCCCATGGCTTGGAGCAGTGCGCCCGACACGTTGCAAAGAGCGATGAAAAGGATGGAGGGTGCCAGCATAGTCAGATAGGGCGCGGCACCGTTTGCCATGGCGTCATCGAAAAGAAGCCGCAGAATCTGCGGGGAGAGCAGCGACATCCCAACGGCGCAGGGAGCGGCGATGAGTACCGTCACCCGCAGGGCTGTATGGGCGACGGTGCGGGCGGTCTCGGCTCTGCCGCGGGACAGGGCGGAGGAAAGGAGCGGCACCGCCGCGCAGGCGATGGGCGTAATCAGCACGGTAGGCATATTGGCAAGAGTCACGGCAAGCCCCGAATAACTGCCGTAGAGGGCGTTGGCGACCTCGGGCGTATAGCCCGCGTCGGTGAGGCGACGCAGAACGAGGAAGAGATCGAGAAGTCCCGCAAGGCTCATCACCGAGCTGGACAGAGTCACGGGGAGGGCGATCTTTATCAGCCGCTTCGTGATGGTCAGCACGCCCTCCCGGGGCTCGTCGGGGACGGGGGACAAACGGGGGGCGCGGCGAGTCTCCCGGATCCAGGCGGGGAGCAGGCAGAGGAGCGCGAGGAAGGTACCGATGGTCACGCCCAGAATGGCAAAGGATGCGGCGGAGGATGCGTCCTTGTAGCGGAGCATTGCCCAGCGCGCCAGCAGGATGCCGAAGGTCAGCTTCCCTGCCGCCTCCACGATCTGGGACAGGGCGGTGGGGAGCATATTTCCGCAGCCTTGGAAGTACCCCCGCAGTGCCGACAGGATGCAAACGAACAGCAGAGCGGGCGCGATGGCGGCAATAGCCGATGCGGCAGGCGGATTACCGATCCAGTCGGCGAACCGCTCGGCAAGAAAGACCAGCAGGATGCAGACCACCAGCCCCACCGCCGCAAAGCAGGTGATGGTCACCCGCAGGATCCGCAGAGCGTCCCGCCGTCCGCGATCGGTGCGGGAGAGCGCCGACGACACCAAAATGGAAACGGCAACGGGAAGTCCCGCGGTAGAGAGAAGAAAGAAGAAGGAATAGACGGTATACGCGCTGTTAAAGTAGCCCATTCCCTCCTCGCGGAGCAGTGCGGCAAGAGGAAGCTTGTAGAGCATCCCCAGCACTTTGACGATCACGCCCGCAATCGAGAGGATCAATGCGCCTCCTACAACGGATTTTTTGAACGGTTTCAAATAAACGCCCCCTTTTTCCATACACGCTTAGTATATGGAAAAAAGGGGGAAAATATCGTATCGGCGCACCCGATAACGAAGATAATTTCGGTCGCCGCCGCTCAGGCTGCCGAAGGCAAGATCAGCCCAAAAATTCGTGCAGCATGGAGTCAGCGGGCATGACCTCGCGAGGGAGCGAGGGCAGTGCGCGCACCACCGCTTCGATGTGATCGGTCTGCGGCGTGCGGGAGGCGGCAGGGAGGGTCGCCAGCCCGTCTAAGATCAGATCGCGCATGAGGCAGAGCTCGTAGCCGATGAAGGTATCCAGATGATAGTGCGCCATCCGCGCCGAGGGGAAAATGTACTCGTTCTCGTTAGCGGTGACACCTTTCCAAAGCTGCATAGTGAACTCAGGCGAGGCGGCGCGGAACAGGCGATCCCGCACCATGCGACGGCACAGACGGATATCGGTGGGAGTCAGATGGGTCTCATCCACCTCAAAGCCGCTTTCGGGGGTCACGAAAACCGCCGCGTAGCCGCCCGTCGGGAGAAGATCCAAAAACTGCCGATAAAAGGCTTGGATTCCCTCGAACAGCAGGCAATCGTAGCTTTCGGGAGGGATGGGACGGTATTCTTCAACGATCCCCGTTTCGAAGTCAAAACGGGGGAGACGAGCGGTACGCCCGCTTTGCACGTCCGAAAGGAAGGTGCTCAGCGTGACCCAATCCAGCGTGGCGGGGCTGTCAAAATCGATCTCGCCACCCTTCCCTGCCGATGCGGCGATCAGCTCGTCACGGGGACGGTAGAAATCGTCCAGCGAGATCACCTGTACCCGTCTGCCCGTTTTCTGCAGACGGTCGATGATACGGTGGGCGGTGGTGGTCTTACCGGCGCAGGAGGGACCTGCCAGCGCGATGATCGGTCGGAAGTCGGTAGCGATGCGGTCAACGAGACGGGACAGACGGTCAGCAAAGTCGGCCTCGCAGGCGGCGGCGAAGGCGCGCAGGGAGGCGTCGTCTCTATGTTGGGGAAATTTTACGGTTTTCAAGATTCATCTTCCTTTGCGATGGACTATACGGTCGATTCTTCTTCAGTATACGTTCATCATAGCACTTTTGTACCCATTTGTCAAGAGAAAAGCGAGAAGCGGAAAACCACCGCTCGTAGGCTAACAATTAATAAGGATGATAAAACCGATAGGCTTTAACGATAGTCCATCGGTTATTGTCATTTGCGATCTTAAATTGAATTATTTCGATTCTTATATACTATCTAACAGATATATCTCATCTCTTCCATATTATCCTCAACCATTCCAGTTTCTGCGAAGCCAACAGAACTATATAGATGTTTTGCCTGCTCATTTTCTAAAGCAACTCCGACATATATTTCATTTACACCGAATCGTTCTTTCAAATATGCAATACCTTGCTTCAATGCTTCTCTTCCATATCCTTTATTCTGATACTGTTTATCTATGAGAAATTTCCATAATGTATATTGATTTCTAGATTCATAAAAACCAAACATAATAAATCCAACTAACATATTATCGGCATATATCGCAAAAGGAAAAGCTGTCTCACGGTAGACATATGCTTGAGCTAACGAATAAGCAGTAGAAGATACATATTTTTCTTGATGCACCGATACTTGTAAGTTTAATACATCTTCGAGATTGTCCGTTGTTATTTCTTTTAGTTTGACCAATTATCCTCCAGTTAATTTCAGTATATCGATTGTCTTGATTGCCAGTTTCGCATTTGTGGTACAAAAGTATCAGAAAAGCACATACCTCAAAGTTGCACGAGCATATCCCAAGGCTCTCCCTTTGGGAGAGCTCCCGCGAAGCGGGTGAGAGGGCATTCAAGGAGCATCGGCGATCCTCTTTTTGATCGTCTGATCAATCATATAACAAACGCCATCAAATTTATTGTCAATGTCTCTGTTAGAAAATCGCAATACAGATAAACCGTACCGTTCAAGCACTTTGGATCTTGCTTTGTCGTAGGATTTTCCTTCGGGCGTATAATGCTGTGAACCGTCAAGCTCTATGACGAGGCGAGCTTGGTGACAGTAAAAATCTACAATAAAATCATCTATAATGCGTTGCTTGTATATCTTGATGGGATAATGCTGTAAAAAATCGTACCACAAATGATTCTCTTGCCGCGTCATATTGCGACGTAGATTCTTGGCGTTATCCAGTAGTTTATTGTTTTTCTTGATTGGTATTCGTTCCATTATGCCCTCTCCGTCGCCTGCGGCGCCACCTCTCCCGAAGGGAGAGGCTTCTAAAGCACAAATCCGCAGATTTTTATAGTATCCTTATTTAGCCGCCCGTAGGCGGCGTCAAAACCACCGCCCGTAGGCGGTGGTTTGGGTTATTCGTAAAACTTCTTAATTTCCTCGATGTAATCAATTCGGAAGCGCTCGTGCTGCTCCTCGGACAGGTACTCGTAGGGGTACTTGTTCATGAAAATGCGGCGGATCTTGCCGGTTTTGGGATCGATGATCTTGGTGGAGGCGCCCGCCCCTACGGCGAAGATGGGATGGATCTCCTCCATGATGTAGACGTTATACCGCCCTTCCTTGCCGGGCAGAGAGAAGCCAACGTTTTCAAGATTTCCCACGGCGTTCTTCTGTCGGTAGAGGTAGTAGGGGATATAGCCCGAGTTTTTCGCCCGCAGCTGAGAATAATCCACGCATTTCTGTGCCTCTCCGCTGACGGGAGCGTAGATGTCACCGCCGCTGTGCGCAATATCCGCGCCGGTCTTGACGCAGAAGGTGTGAACGGTGAGGTTATCGGGGGAGAGCTTCAGAATAGCGTCCACGCTCTTGGCAAAGCTGCGGTAGCTGTCACCGGGGAGCCCCGCGATCAGGTCGGTATTGATCTGAGGGATGCCCGACTCTCTCGCCAGATTGTAGGCGCGGTAGAAATCCTCCACGGTGTGGCATCTGCCGATGCCGCGGAGCACCTCGTCGTTGAGGGTCTGGGGATTGATGGAGATACGGCTGACGCCGTGGGCAGCGATGACCGCCAGCTTTTCGGCGTCTACGGTGTCGGGTCTGCCCGCCTCTACGGTAAACTCCTCCAGCGTGTCGGGATCCACGTTCTCGCAGATCTTGGACAGGAGTTGCTCCAGTTGCTCCGCCGACAGCGTGGTGGGCGTGCCGCCGCCGATGTAGACGGTGGTGATCTTCATCCCCAGCTCGCGGATCAGAGCAAAGGTTTCGTCCAGATCGGAAAGCAGGCGCTCCACGTAAGCGGGCATGAGAGAGAGCAGTCGCTTGGTAGCGAAGGAGACGAAGGAGCAGTAGGCGCAGCGGGTAGGACAGAAAGGGATGGAAACGTAGAGACTGCAAGCGTTTGCGGGCAGACTCTCGATCAGTTTGCTCTCGTTGATGGCGACTTGGGTCAGAAGCGCCGCCTTTTTAGGGTTCAGGAAATATTCGTCCCGAAGCACCTTTCGCACTTTCGCGGGATCGGGCGCCGCCGAATAGATCTGGCGGGCGATTTTGGCGGGACGGATGCCGGTCAGGATGCCCCAGGAAGGCGTATAGCCGAGCACCGCACCGCCTGCGGTGTAGACCGCCTTGCCCACGGCGATCTTATAGCTTCGCTCACGGGTAATGGCGGCTTTGAACCGCTCGGTATGCTCACCGTGGCCGCTGTTCTCGCCAACGGTCAGATCGGCGGCGGCAAAGACCGAGCCGTCGGTCTCGGTGACGGTAAGACGCAAAATGGGCGTCTCGGAGGTGATCTCCTCGTTCTCACTGAATTTCGCTCCCGGAAAAAAGAGGAGACAGAGGTTTTGTACGTAGGTTCGGCTGATGTTGCCATCAATGATCAGTTTCATAGGTTTTATTTTTTCCAAGGGGGCTTTGCCCCCGGTCCCCCGCCCGAACCCTTTTTGAAAAAAGGGTTCGGGACTTTCAAAAAACTTTTGAGACGGGAGAGGAAGGCGTTGCCTTATTTTTTCTTTCCTAAATTTTTCGTATCCAGAATAATGGTCACGGGGCCGTCGTTATGGATCTCGTAGTGCATATCCGCGCCGAACACGCCCCGTCCCACGGGGGCGGGAAGAAGAGCTTCCAGCAGGTCGGTGAACTTCTCGTACAGCGGTTCGGCAACTGCAGGAGACGCCGCTCCGAAAAAGTCGGGGCGGTTGCCGTGGGAGCAGTTTGCCATCAGCGTAAACTGAGAGACCACCACCGCGCCGCCGCCCACGTCCGCGACGGACAGATTCATCTTGCCCGCCTCGTCCGAGAAGATGCGGAGCTTGGCGATCTTCTCGGCAAGGATCCTCGCCTCGGTCTCGGTATCCTCGGGGCAGACGCCCAGCAGGATGGCAAGCCCTTTTTCACACTCACCCGTCACTTTTCCCTCCACCGTGACCTTGGCAGAGGTGACTCGTTGTAATACTGCGATCATGCGTAACCTCTCTTGACGTCGGTGACCTTGTCAATGGTCTTCACGCGGGAGATGATCGACTTGAAGTGATCGGTGTTCTTACAGCCGATGGTGAGATTCAGGATCATATCGCCGCCCTTGTTTTGCGTATTGATCTGATGAAGGGTGACCTTCATATCCGCCAGCGCGCGGGTGATGTTGGCAAGGAGCATCATATCGTTCTCAGCAAAGATCTGCAGGTGCGCCTCATAAAGGTTTTCCCCCCCCTGCTTGGTTTGGGTTGCCTCGGTATCCCAATAGGCGCTGACAAAGCGATCCTGGCTCTCCTCTTTTGCGGACAGCTCCGCCACGTTGGGGCAGTCCCGCTTGTGGATGGAGATACCAAATCCTTTGGTGATGAAGCCCACGATGGAGTCGCCGGGGAGAGGATTGCAGCATTTGGCAAATTTCACCTGACAGCCGTCCACTCCGTCCACGATCACGCCGCTGAAATTCCGTTTGTGGGGACGGACGGGGATCTGCGTCTCATCGGAGGGCAATTCGGGGATAGCGGGTTTGATGATCCGATCGAATTCGTCCTTCAGCTTGACGCCGATCTTCGCCAGCGTAATGCCGCCGTAGCCCAGCGCATTGTAAAGATCGTCCGCCTGCTGATAACCCATACGGCTACTGATATGATAGCAGATTTCATCTCTCTGCGCGGGCGTGTAGGGTCTGCCGTAGCGTTTCAGCTCACGATCCACTTCGGATTTGCCCACGGTGATGTTTTCGGTGCGCTTCTCCTTCTTGAACCACTGGCGGATCTTGTTCCGCGCCTCGCTGGTTTTCACCATAGAAAGCCAATCGCGGCTGGGACCTTTGGAGGTGTTGGAGGTAAGGATCTCCACGATATCGCCGTTTTGGGGACAGCGGTCAATGGGTGCGATGGCGCCGTTGATCTTGCCGCCTACCATGCGGTTGCCCACCTGAGAGTGGATGGCGTAGGCAAAGTCCACCAGCGTGGCACCTTGAGGCAGGTTAATGACGTCTCCCTTAGGAGTAAAGACGAAGACCTCGTCCTGGAAGATGTCTACCTTCAGCGCCCGCATGAACTCGTCGGGATCGCGGGTATCGTCCTCGGTCTCCACCAGCTTGGCGACCCATTCCAGACGGCGGTCGATATCTTCCTTTCCCTTTTCGCCCGACTTGTACTTCCAGTGGGCGGCAACGCCGTATTCGGCGATCTCGTGCATCTTTTGGGTGCGGATCTGCACCTCAAAGGGGATGCCCTCGCGTCCGATGACGGTGGTGTGGAGCGACTGATAGAGGTTGGGCTTAGGGGTGGAGATATAGTCCTTGAACCGCCCCGGGATAGACTTAAAGGTGTCGTGGATGATGCCCAGTACGGTGTAACACTCCAGCTCGGTGTGGGTGATAATGCGGACGGCGTAGAAGTCGTAGATCTCATCCAGCGACTTATTTTGGTTGAACATCTTCCGATAGATGGAGTAGACGCTCTTGACTCTGCCGTCCAGCTCAAAGTTGAAGCCGTTTTCCTGCAGTTTGTCGGTGATCTGCTTCTTGATGCTGAAGATAAAGTCACGGTTTTCGCCGTATTTGACCTCGATGTCTCCCTTGACCTCGGCGTAACCGATGGGATCGAGGTAGGACAGCGCAAGGTTCTCCAGCTCCTGCTTGATACGCTGGATACCCAAGCGGTGAGCAAGGGGCGCGTAGACCTGCATGGTCTCCAGCGCGGTCTTACGGCGCTTCTCGTCGTTCTTCACCGACAGCGTACGCATATTGTGGAGGCGGTCGCAGAGCTTGATAAAGATGACCCGCACGTCTTTCGACATGGCAAGAAACATCTTGCGCAGGTTCTCCATATGTTCCTCTTCCTTGTCCTCGAAGGGGATATGCACCAGCTTGGTCAGACCGTCCACCAGCATAGCGACCTCGGAACCGAACTGTTGGGTGATGACCTGCAGATTCACCTTGGTTCCGCAGTCCTCCACGGTGTCGTGGAGCAGGGCGGCGCAAATGGAGTCGGTATCCATGCCCAGCTGTGCCACGATCTGTGCCACCGCTACGGGATGAAGGATGTAGGGCTCGCCGCTGACGCGGTACTGCCCCTCGTGCATCTCTGCCGCAAAGGTATAGGCTCGTTTGATTTTGTCAAAATCGTAGAAACGCTTGGACTCTTCCAGCATCAACAAAAGTTTTTCAATATTGGAATAGGACATCAGATTCTCCTTTCGGGATCTCCTGCCGCTCCGTACAGCCGCTTCCAAAGCGGCAGAGCAGCAAGATCCACCTTCTGCTCGGCACGGGGCAGAGTGATAGTCAAGGGAAGGTCTCCGCGCAGGGTGAGAAGCCCGGCATCGGAGAGAAGCGCCAGCGTCAGGCGCAGCTTCGGATATTCACCCTCCCGCTGCAGCAAGCGGCGGGGGGAGATCAGATCGGCTCGGTTGTAGCCGAGGGTGTTTCGTAAAATTCGGTAGACTCTGCCGCACTCCTCACGGGTGGGGAGGTCGTCGGCGGTCAGGTTGGAGAGATCGCCTGCCAGCAGTGCGCCCGCACGGTCGATCTCGGCGGCGGTAATATGAATCTCGCCCGAGGCAGGACGCCATCCTCTGCAAATAAGCTGGAGGGTGGTGTTTCCACGGAACTCGTTCACCGACAGCTCAAAGAGCAGGTCAATGCGGTCGCCCGGAAAAACGTCCAGCGCAGTGCGGGGCGTGCCGAAGAGCAGGACGGGGTGAGCGGTTCCCTCCCCCGAGCAGACGAGCTTGGTGTGCTTCTCGCCCAATGGGAGGATCGAGTCTACCGTTGCCCCCTCCCAGCAAAACAGAGGGAGCGGATTGCCCGCGCCGCAGGGCTCCAGAAGGGTCAGCTCCTGCGCCGCCCGCAGGCTCAGATGAGAGGGCGTGACGGCAAGATCGTATTCGCGGATCGGGATCGCCCGCGTAGCAGACGCCACGGCGCGGTCGAATTGCTGTGCAAAGGCGGCAAGGTTGTCGCGGTGTAGGGTCAGTCCTGCCGCCGCAGTATGCCCGCCGTAGCGGATCAGAAGGTCAGAGGTCTGCTCCAGCGCACCCACCAGATCGATGCCCTCGGGCGCGCGTCCCGAGCCTTTGCCGATCTCACCGTCAAAGGAGAGCAGGATGGTAGGTTTATCGTAGCGCTCACAGAGGCGGGCGGCAACGATGCCCACCACACCGCCGCAAAAGTCGTCCCCGCCGAGGACGATGGAGTGAGCGGGTGGGATGCCCTCTGCAGGGGCGTTTGCCAACGCCCGTTCCGCAAGGGTCAGGATGCGGTTCTCCTCCTCCTGACGGCGGCGATTGCAGTCGCACAGATGATGGGCGGCAACAGATGCCTCCTCGGGAGGACAGAGGAAGAGTCGGAGGGCGGCGTCTGCGCTCTCCATGCGTCCCGCCGCATTGATACGGGGGGCGAGGGTGAAGCTGATGAGCGAGGTATCCACCGCCGCAGGGGCGTTTCCCTTCTCGTCCGCCACCGCACGGATCAGCGCGGTCACGGCGGCACGGGGACGCTTTTCCATCATCTGCAGTCCGCGGCTGACGATGAAACGGTTCTCATCGGTGAGCGGCATTACGTCTGCCACCGTACCGATGGCGGCAAGGTCAATGTAACTGCGGAACACCGAACGGAGGGTCAGATCCCGATCCTCTCCGGGATGACGGAGCAGCTCTACTGCCGAGACCAGCTTGAGGGCGACGCCCACGCCTGCCAGAGAGTCGAAGGGATAGTTGCTGTCGGAGCGTTTGGGATCCACCACGGCGATGGCGTCGGGCAGGGTCTCGCGACACTCGTGGTGGTCGGTGATGACCAGATCCATCTCCAGCGATCGGCAATAGTCCGCCTCCTCGATGGCGGTCACGCCCGTGTCCACGGTAATGACGAGAGTCACTCCCCGTGCTTTCAAACGATCCAGCGCGGCGGCGGACATTCCGTAGCCCTCGCTCTCTCGGTCGGGGATGTAGGAGATGGGGGACAGCCCCAGCGAGCGGAGCCATAGCATCAGGGTTGCGGTGGAGGTAACGCCGTCGGCGTCGTAATCGCCGTAGACGGCGATCTGCTCTCGTTGGTCGATGGCAAGAGAGACTCGCTCCGCCGCCGCCCTCATATCGGGCAGGAGGAAGGGGTCGTGATACTCCGACGACAGCGACAGAAACATCCGAGCGCTCTCGGGGGTAGTATAGCCGCGCCCCGCCAGGATCTCTGCCGTCATCGGGAGCAATCCCAGCTCGGCGGAAAGGGCGCGCACGGTATCGGCATCGGGTCGCGCCGCGCGCGGACGCCAAATCTTTTCGCTATCCATATAGTTCCTCCTTTTTTATATTCATGTAGGAAACTTTTTGAAAAAAGTTTCCTACAACCTTCAAAAACTTTCAGAGATCGATTCTATGATGAATTCGTACGGAGATACGTCCTCACGTCCCGTACAACACCGCAATTGCCGTAGCCAGTCCGTCGGTGGCAGCGGAGGTGATGCCTCCCGCGTAACCGGCGCCTTCTCCGCAGGGATAAAGTCCCGGGTGACCGACTGCCTGTCGGTCGCCCCCTCGCAGGATTCGAAGGGGGGCGGAGGTGCGGGTCTCGAGACCGGTCAACAGCGCGTCGGGGGCATCGAACCCTTCAATCTGACGGGCAAAGCGTCGAATACCGGTAGCCAGCAGGTCGCCTGCGCAGGGCGGCAGGATCGTATGCAGATCGCTCAGAGCAAAGTGATTACCACCGCGGTAGGTGGAAGCGATGCGGGAGGGGGCACTTCCCTGCTTTTCCGAGAGGAAGTCGCCCACCGTTTGCAAAGGTGCGTCGTAATTTCCGCCGCCTGCCGCAAACGCCGCCCGCTCCAGCCTGCGCTGGAAGTCGATGGCGCCCTCGGGCGTGCCGCCAAAGTCTGCGGGCAAAATAGAAACCGCCAGCGCGCTGTTGGAATTTCTTCCGTCGCGGGCAGAGTTTGACATTCCGTTGGTGACCACGCCACCCTCCTCGGAGGCCGCCGCCATCACCGTGCCGCCGGGACACATACAGAAGCTGTACACGCCCCGTTCACCTTCACGGTAAGAGAGATTATACTCGGCAGGCGGCAGGATCTCCGCTGCCTTACCGTACATGGCATAGTTGATGTCCTCCTGCAGATGCTCGATCCGCACGCCCACCGAAAAAGGCTTCGCCTCGACGGTATACCCTCCCTCAATGAGATAGCGGTAGGTGTCGCGGGCAGAGTGCCCGATGGCGAGGATGACCGTATCGGTGGCGATCGCGCCGCAGTCGGTGAGGGCGGCGATGACCTCCCCGGAAAGTCCGGTGCGAATACCGGTCAGCTTGGTGCGATAGCGGATTTCACCGCCGAGAGAGCGGATGCGCTCGGCGATCCCTTCCACGATGGAAGGAAGACGGTCACTGCCGATATGGGGACGGGCGTTCACCAAAATGTCGGGATCTGCTCCAAACTCACACAGGCGACGCAGGACGTAGCTACACTTGGAATCGTTGATGCGGGTAATGAGCTTGCCGTCGGAAAAGGTGCCGGCTCCGCCGGCACCGAATTGGATGTTAGAATCGGTGTCAAGTTTACCCGTTTGCAAAAACTGCTCTACGCGGTCAGCGCGGGCATACACGTCATCCCCGCGCTCCAGCACGATGGGACGACAGCCCTCCTCGGCAAGGAGCAGAGCGGCGAACATTCCCGCAGGTCCGAAGCCCACTACCACGGGGCGGGGCGCATCGGCAGGACGCTTTCGTACCGCGTCTTGGGGGATCAACTCCTCCTCGTGGAGGATCACCGCGCCCAGCTTTTGCAGTTGCTTTGGCGAGAGCTTTCCCGAGATCTCGGCAGCCACCGAGCAGACGTAGCAGATCTCTTCCCGCTTGCGCGCGTCCACCGAACGCTTCGTCAACGTAAGGGCGGTGGGCTTCAGCCCTACCGCCCGCAGTTTGGTCTCGGCGGCGGTCAGCGCGTCCCCTTCGGGATCGTTGAGTGCCGCCTTGACGTTATGCAGGAGCAGTTTCATTGAAACGCCTCCATGGGAATGATAGTGTGATCCAGATTGCCCGTCACGTCTTCGGAGGGCGGCGTGGCGTCGTAATCGGCGATCTCCACGGCGTACACGTACGCGCGCAAAGACTCAGCAAATACCGCAGTCATCGCCGAAATGGTTCCTTCCGGCTGTTCGGTATCCGAGTAGACCGTAATATCCTTTGCCGTCAGCGCCTGGACGATGGCGGCAACCTCTGCGCTCACGCCACGGACGGTAACCTTCACGCTGCCGACCGCTTCACTGCCTCGGAAGACCGGGACCTTCTTCACTACGTGAACGGGGAGCGCAGACAGGTCAAATTCCGCCTGTACGGTCGTCAGAGGAGCGTTCTGCGAATCGATGACCGTAAGACCCGTGACGTTCAGCGAGTACTGAACGGTGGATTTAGTTGCCAACGAGGTTTCATCTACGATCGCAACGGTCAGCGTTTCGGTAGCGTCCACCATTTTCGGTTCACCTACGATGGTTGCCGCAGACGGAGTAAGCGTGTATTGATCGGCAGTGAGATAACCGCGCTCGCCCCGTACGGTCAGGGGGACAGTCTTGGATTTCAACACCTCAACGCTGATCTTGATCTGACCCGTTTCGCGGATAGTCAACGAGCTGTCGGTGATGATATTTCCTTTGGAATCCAGCAGATGCGGCGTAGCGGTTACGGTAAAGCTCTCGTTGGCAGAGCCGATCACGTCACTGCGCAGCTCCACGCCCGCCACCTTTTGCAGGGACAGGGTGGGACCTTCCACCGTCAGCGTATTGATATTCAGACTCGTTTCGCCGAAGAAACAGCCCTCGGACAGCGTCCAGCCCTGCAGAGAGATATTGCTCTCGGTGACCGACATTTGCTTTTGCGCCGTACGGTCCACCTCAACCACCACCTGGCTCACCGATTGGGAGACCACCGTGATGCCGCTGGGAACGTCCACGTACACCTTCAGCTCGTATTCGCCTGCGGCATCGATCTCCGCAAGGCTGACGTACGCCTTCACTTGCTCGGCAGTGATCTCCCGCAGATCCTGACGGTTGCCCATCAGACGCACGTTCAGGGTGTCGATGCTGATGGACTGCACCACGAGACCGTATTCGCTTCGCAGAGACTCCTCTCCGTTGCAGACCACGGGAATCAGACTGAAATCCTCCTCTTCGGAGACGGTGGTAGTGCTGACGACGTAGATCCAAAGCACCAACGCCGCAAGAACCGCCAGGATTCTGGCGAACATATCAAATTTTCTGTTTTTCTGAACGGTATAATCCACGTGCCGATTATCGGCTCCCTCCTCTGCGGGGACGGGATTTCCCGAAAAGAAGGCTTTGATCTTATTCCACATATCAAGTTCCTCCTTTATGCCTCAGATGCGTCGTCGGAGCCGCCTGCATCCTGTTGCTTCTGCTTGTTCTGTGCGGCGGAGCGATTGGGTGCAAGCTCCAGCATCAGCTCGTTGAACAGCTTGCGGTAGTCGTAATTACGTTGGAGCTGACCTTCCTTCGCCAGCGAAATGATGCCGGTCTCTTCGCTGACCACCACCACGATGGCGTCGCTGTTCTCGCTCATACCGATGGCGGCGCGGTGACGGGTACCGAAATCCCGGTCGATCTCGTTGTTGGTGGGAAGCGGCAGGAAGCAACCAGCGGCGTAGAGCCTGCCCTCGCGAACGATCAGCGCACCGTCGTGAAGGGGCGCTTTGTTGAAGAAGATATTCTTGATCATACGGGGAGAAATATCGGCGTTGAGGACGGTGCCGCTGCGGATATACTCACCCAGCTTCGTGGAGCGCTCGAATACGATCAGCGCGCCGGTCTTATCCAGCGCAAGGTCGCAAACGGCGGTGCAGATCGCCTCCACCTGCTGGGAGAGCTGCTCCATCTGCTTGGCGTCGCCCTGGGCGATGATCCCTCGGATGCCGCCCACCTGCACGCCGCCGATCTTTTCCAGCGCGGAGCGAAGCTCGGGCTGGAAAAGGATAATCATTGCAATGATACCCACCTGGAACAGGTTTTGCATCAGGAAGCTGATGACCGGCAGCTCAAAGGCCGTTCCGGCAAGCTCCAGCAGAACCAGCAGAAAAATGCCTATCGCCAGCTTACCTGCGCGACGCTCCCGTATGAATTTGATCGCGTAGTAAAAGATGACCGAGGTCAACAGAATATCGATAAAATCGATGAGATCCATCATCTGAAACAGCTCCAACAGGCTTCCCATGACAGTCTCCTCCTTGATTGTTCGTAAAAATATTTATTCATTGTAATTATACCGCAAATCGAGGGCTATGTCAACCGTTCCCGAAAAAAAAGCGGGATTTTTATAGGAATCGAAAGCAGAAAATTCCCCCGACCGAGGTCGGGGGGAATCAGATCATGCGTCATACGATTCTATCAGGTCAGCGTATATATCATCGTAGCGTTCGCCAAAATAGTCCTTCAGCATCAGTTTGTGTTGTTCTGCGATTCCGGAAATAGCGGCATCGTCCACCCAACCATCTTCGTAGGCTTCGGACAGATCAACGATTTGACCGCCTCGATAAGCGAATATATTAAACCCACTCGTGTGGCAAAACAGTTCCTCGCCTACCTTTTTATATTCACACGAATCGGTCAGTGCTTGTTGATACAATATCACGCAGTTATTATACGTTCCGTAATAGTAGACTACTCCGTCTCCCTCTGCGTACCATCCGGGAAACTCGCGAAAGTTCAACGTCTCTGCATACGCCTGCTCAATTTCCGCTTTGAACGCCTCAGAAAGAGCGGCAAAGTCGGTGCCGTCGGCAGGAGGGACAGGAGCGGTAGTCACGGCGGGTTCGGTAGTCGTTACCTCGGTGGGTTCGCTGTCATCCGTCGCCGTATCCGAAGGATAGGTGCATCCGGCAAGGGAGAGTGCCAGGATCAGCAGCAGTGAAAGCGCAGCAGTCAATCGTTTGGTTGTTTTAGGGTGTTTGTGTTTCATAACATATCCTCCGTATGATTGTATTTCAAACCAATTCAGGTTCATTTATATTTTATCAAACATTTTTCTATTTGTCAACCATTTAATTCCATCCCGCAAAATTTCAGATAGTTGCACAAATTACCTTAAATTATTTGTGCACAAAAACGATTCCCCCGACCGAGGTCGGGGAAATGGGAAAAGCTATTCGGCATGATCGGGATCGTCCTGCCCTGCGCGCTTGCCTTGATAGCTGTCGCGGCGATGAAGCTCCTTGTCGATCTCGTTCATCACCACGAACTTTTTTCGGCTCCAGAGGGGCGCCAGCAGCAGATCGGGAGGGCCGTCGCCGGTGATGCGCTCCACCACCGTATCCGTCGGCAGTAGCTCCAGCGTGTCGCAGACCACCTGCACGTAGTCGGCAAGCTCCATGGGAGTGTACTCGCCCCGTACCCACAGATCGGCAAGGGCGGTGTCGCGCAAGACGTGAAGCAGATGGAGTTTAACAGCGAAAGGGCGCAGTTTTGCCACCTGCCGCGCAGTCTCCAGCATATCCTCCCGCGACTCTCCGGGCAGACCTTCGATCAGATGGATGCAGACGTCCAAGCCGTCCAGCAGACGGTAGCCGCGCACAAACTCCTCGAAGGTGTGACAGCGATTGATCACCTCGGCAGTGCGGTCGTTGGCGGTCTGCAGTCCCAGTTCCACCGTCAGGCGGGTGCGGGCGGCAAATTCGCGGAGCAGATCGGCGACGGCAGGGGAGATACAATCGGCACGAGTGGCGACGGCAAGTCCAACTACCCCGGGCTGAGCGATGGCTTCCTCCCAAAGGGCGCGGAGGCGCTCCACGGGGGCGTAGGTATTGGTGTGGGCTTGGAAGTAGGGGATGTAGCCCACGGGCTTCCATTTATCGGACAGTGCGGCGACCCCTGCGGCAAACTGCTCGGTGACGGTGAGCGAGGCTTGGGGCGCAAAATCGCCGCTCCCCCGAGAGGAGCAGTAGATACAGCCGCCCACACCGCGCGTACCGTCCAGGTTGGGGCAGGTACAGCCCGCATCCAGCGGGATCTTGGCGACCTTGCCGCCGTAGGTATGGCGAAGATAGTAATCGTAGGTATAAAAGCGGCGGTTGGTATCGGAATAGGGGAAGGGATTTTGCGCGGCTTGGGTGAGGGCTTTCATAGGCGACTCCGTGTGGGTGGATTTGTGGTTATTGTAGCACAGATCGGGGGCGATTGTCAAGGGCAGACGAAGTGGTTGCGCACCACCCCGGTAGGGGAGGGGCTTGCTCCTCCCGTCCGTGCGGTTTGCACGGAGGTGCGGTTGGCGGATATCGTTCGGTACACCTCATCCACCGCTTCGCGGTCCCCCTTCCCCTGAAGGGGAAGGCGTGATTGGTGCGAATTGTTCGCACCAACCTTGTAGGGGACGACGTCCTCGGCGTCCCGTTCGAACGGTCTGCACAGAGGTGCGGTCGGCGCGCCCCGTTCGGAAGGCATACGCGGCACAAACGGCAAAGAAATCCCCCGAAAGCGGGGGATTTCGGGGGGATCATCCGCGAACCGAGTCGGGGATGGTAACGCTGGTGGATTTGAACTCGATGGTGACGGTGAAGTTCAGAACAGTATTTTGCTGCTGTGCGGTCATTACGAAAGTATAAGTAGAACCGCTACTGGTCATATAACCGGATGCACTTACACCACTTCCATCAGCGATTACTCTCGCCAGACCTTCTTCTCTCATGACGAGCTTATTGGTATCTGTTGAGTAATAATTGCTATCGTCTAATATGTATTCGATAACTGCACCACCATCGTTATCATACGCCATCCAATACAAAAGTGTGCCCCAGTTAATATCTTCATCAAATTCCCTCTTCCAACTTCCATTTTCATCCATTAAATATCCCGTTTGTAAACCCAAATCAAGGTATGTTGTTGAATATTCCGACAGGTGGCTTCCATCCATTCTGCTGCCTTCCATTATTGCATAATTTCCATCCTTCTTCACAGTCATTGAAGCAGATTGATTTATACCGACTTCATTATTCGACATGGTGGCGTTTGATGAGATCACATAATCCTCCGCTTTGCCTAATGCTTCCATTATTTCCGTCGGCGACAATCCCGCATACTGTGAGTTTTGCTGCGTATTGCCGGAGTAGCTGCCTCCCGTCTTCTCATCACACCCCACCAGCGCGGTGCACGCGAGCACTCCTGCCAGAAGCATTGCCGTCATTTTTTTGATCTTTTGCATCATTTTCTTTTCCTCCAAAATTATTTTTATAACCGTATGGTTATAATATATCGTTATTATACCGTATCCATGTTAAAATGTCAATACCAAACAGTTATAAAAAGAGGAAAATTTATGGACAATTATTACCCTCGGCTGAAGGATCTTCGAGAGGATCACGACCTGTCTCAGCAGTTCGTGGCGGAGTATCTGCAGATGAAGCAACCCCAATACAGCCGCTACGAGCGAGGGCATCGGGACGTCCCCACCGACGTGCTGATCCGACTCTCCCGACTCTATCAGACCTCCGTGGATTACCTCTTGGGACTTACCGACAATCCAAAATCTTACGAAAATTAAAGGCAGTCGCGACGAATGCGGCTGCCTTGTTTGTTTGCTCTCTCACAGATCGGGATGCGCCGACTGTATCTTCAGCCGTTCCCAACGGCGGTTGATCTCCGCTTGAATCTCCGCCATGATCTCCTCGTAGCGGGCGTCGCACAGATGCTTGGTGCGTCCCATCATTCCCAAAAAATCCGCTATCGGGATCTTCTTTCCCTTCGCCTCGGGGTCGTAGGACAGGGCGGTATGTCCCTGCTCTACCTTGTACAGAGGGAAATAACAGCTATTGACCGCCGCTTCAATGACCCGTCGCTCGGTGTTCGGCTGATCGCCCCAGTTCAGCGGGCAGGCGGACAGGCATTTGATATACGCCGTTCCGTAATGCCTCGCGTAATACTGCGCCTTCGCCGCCTTACGGATGAAGTCGGAGGGATCCGACTCGGCGGCGGTGGCAACGTAGGGCATTCCGGTTGCCGCCATGATCTGCGGCATATCCTTGTGATAGAAGGTCTTGCCCCATTGACGCTCCCCCAGATGAGAGGTAGCGCTTTTCGCGCCCCGCGGTGTGGAATAGGAGAGCTGATAGCCCGTATTCATATACCCGCCGTTGTCGTATTCGAAGAGGATCAGCCGATCGCCCCGCAGTGCGGTTGCCAGCGCGGAGCCCATTCCGATATCCATCCCACCGTCGCCGCTGACCATAATGAAGGTGATCTCACCGGGCGGCAGCTCTCCCCTCTCCTGCCGTTTGCGGAACATTTGAGACAACCCCGCAAGGGTGGCAGCACCGTTTTGAAACAAATTGTGAAGATACGGCACCCTGAACGCCGTTTTGGGGTAACCCGTCGTCACTACCATGCCGCAACCCGTTTGAAACAGAAGCACCACGTTGCCCTCGATCCCCCGCAGGAGCAGGTTCAGATTCACCGGGATGCCGCAACCGGGGCAGGCGGAGTGACCGGGCGCCAGCCGCTTGGGACGCGAAAGCGTATCCCGCACGGTAGCACCCGTGACGGTGACTCTGCCGCCCTCCTCTTTGCAGACGATGGGGACGCGGGAAGCCTCCGCTTCGGTGATGGGGGCAAAGCAGGGCTCCGGGGTAAAGCCTTCCTCTCCCGGGTACACTCCTACATAGTCGAACGCCTTCGCCGTTGGGTCAAAGCAGGTCTCCAGCAGATCCACTGCATCCTGCTCGAAAAAATCCAGCCCGCTCAGACCGTAGATTCGGCTGAGCACGCGGGTGGTAAGTCCCGCCTGCTGGAGCGCGGAGCGGATCTCCAGCGACAGATTGCCGCCCCCCGCGCCGTAGCTGTCCTGACGGTCCGCCACCAAAACCGTGCGGGCGTTTTGACAGAGTGCAGCGATCTCCTGCGCGGGAAAGGGGCGCAGGACGCCGACCGTGCACACGCCCACGCGCTTCCCTTCCCTGCGGAGCCGATCCACTGCCGATCGGGCGGTGCGGTAGGCAGAGCCCAGCACGAACAGCAAAACCTCGGCGTCCTCCGCCCGATAGGAGCCAACGGGGGACAGACACCTCCCCGACAGCTCCCCGTACCGGGCAAACACCTCCGGAATCACGCTCCGCGCCTCCTCCATCGCCAAATGGAGCTGATATTTGTTGTTGATCAGATCGGGCTCGTTCATATAGGAGCCAACGGTGACGGGGCGGGTCGGATCCAGCACGCCGGGATCGCCGTTGCACGGTCCGATAAAATCGCGCACCGTCCCGTGATCGGCGAACACGTAGCAGTTTTGCTTCTGATGGCTGGTAAAAAAGCCGTCGAAGGCAACGATGACGGGCAGCTTCACCCGCTCCGCGATCTTCAGAGCACAGATATTGCAGTCGTAGACCTCCTGCGGCGAGCTTGCAAACAGGATAATCCAACCTGCGTTCAGCGTATACATCACGTCGCTGTGATCGCCCTTGATGGAGAGCGGCCCCGACACGGTTCGGCAGGCGACGTTCAGCACCATCGGCAGTCTGGTGCCCGATTGCACGGGCAGCTGCTCCAGCGCGTAGAGCAGACCGTTGGCGGAGGTAGCGTTGAACACCCGTCCGCCGCCCGCAGACGCGCCGTAACAGATCCCCGCCGCGCTGTGCTCGCCTTCGGCGGGGATCATGGCGATGGAATGAGCACCGTCCGCGCCCATCCGATCCAGATACTCCGCGATCTGCGTGGAGGGCGTGATGGGATAATAGCCCATGACGTGATAGTTGATCTGCATAGCGGCGTAGGCGGCAAGCTCGTTGCCGCTTTCAAACAGCAGTTTTTGCTCTGCTTGCCCCGTTTTTTTCGATTTTTGGGCGTTTTCCGCATTTTCCATATTACATCAAACCTCCGTCCACTCGTTTTTCGTCCAGATAGGACTCTCCCGTTATCGCTCCGTCGGCGCCCGCGGGATCGAGCGGCGATTCCTTGGTCAGCAGATCCACGTTGCGCACGAACCATTGGGGAGCGGGATGCTCCCGCTCTTTTCCCGTGACCAGCGCTCCCGTGGGACACACGTCAACGCAACGGAGACAGCCCTTGCAATGATCGTAGTCAAGTCCTCGATTGAGCATCGCGGGTCTGCCGCGCCACTGCCCCGGGGTAAACTGAAACACCAGGTCGGGGCAGGTGCTGTCGCACAGCCCGCAATGAATACATTTTTCGGGCAAAAACAGCGGGAGATAGCCCTCTCTGGACGGCGACAGATCGTTAGTCACCGTACTGCCAAACCAAGGATTGGCTCCTCCCAGCGGCGCGTTCGCATAGCCCCATCGGCTGTAGGCTCTGCCATAGGGGATCGCCTCAAAGCGTCCGTCAGGCGCAAAGGATTGCGCGTGCAGGCTGTGATAGCCCTGCTCCACCCCTGCGAGATTGCTCTCCAGCATCGCGGGATATTTTTGGCCGAGGGTGTCGGCAACCAGCTCCCGCACTGCCTCCAAGGGGATAAATCCCGACGCCTTTGCCACCGCTCCCAGCATCACCATATTCAGACGGCTCCCGGTCTGCAACGCCAGCTCCTGTGCGTGGATACAACACACGGTGCCGGCACGGAGCCGCAGCTCCTCCCGTATCTCTTCGGGCGCAGCGTCGGTATTGACGATGACGGTGCAGTTTTCATCCGCGCCGGCGGTGACGGGATAGGCGCGGATCAGGGCGCGGTGGAACAATACCAGCAGATGCGGATGCTCCACGGGGCTGCTCTGCAAAATCTCCCGATCGGGCGCACAGTATCGGACGTAGGATTTGACGGGAGACCCTCTTTTTTCCGAGCCGTAGCCGGAGAACGCCGCCGCGCTGAGTCCCAGATAGAGCGCCCCCAGCTCTCCCAACAGTTTGCCGCACAGATTGGCGCCCAGCCCGCCGATGCTCTCCAGCCGCATCTCATAACAGCCGTTTTCATTGACCAGGGGAAGCTCGGCGGAGCAAAGCTTTCCCGCTTTCGCGTTTCGATTCATGGAAACGCCTCCTCTCTTTTCCTTATCATCGACAGAATCCCGTGAGATTATACGGACGCTCCGGTCAAACGGCGGAGGTCGACCGTCCTTTCCGTCTGTACCGAGCGCAAAAAACCACCACTCCGGGCGGGAGCGGTGGTTCGTTTTTGTGAGTTATTGTGCGGAGGCTCTGTATTCCTCCAGCATATCGGCAACGCCTCTTGCCAGGATACCGTAGCCCTTATCGCCGGGATGCAGACCGTCGGGGAAATTGCTGAGGGTAACTACGTCCTTGGTATAGGTGTACATATCGAAGAAGTGAAGATCCCAGCCCTCGCCGATCAGCGTGTCGGTCAGCTGCTTCTGCAGATTGCGCACCGTTCTGCTGCCGAAGGCGCCGTTGCCGCTGTAAACGGGACAGTTCATCATAAAGTAGGTCATCTTCGGATTCTTCTTGTTGATCTCGTTCAGCAGATTGCGGTAGGCCTCCTCATACTTTGCGGAGGAAGCGTCGTTCCAGTTCTGGTCGCGGTTGGAGTCGTTGGTGCCCAGCATGATCAGCGTAATGTCCGCCTGCTTGGCGTTTCGGAGCATACCGGTATAGGCGTTGGTCTTGATGTACGCGTCGGTCAGATCCTCTCGCATGGTCTTGCCGCTGACGCCGTAGTTGATGACGATATAGTCCTTCCACAAAATCCGCTGGAGAATGGCGGGATAGGAGCAGTAAGTACCGTTGGAGCAGCCGACTCCCTCCGTAATGCTGTCGCCTATGCAGGCAACGGTGATCAGATCGGCTGACGAGCGTTTGGTATAATCGCCCGCTACGTTGACGCTCTTGCTTCCCTGTTCGGCAAAATGTGCGTACAACTCGTCCAGCGCATGGTAGGTTGCCGCGGAGGAGCCGCCGTTGATGCACAGCTTGCCCTCCTTCATCGAGACGCGGTAGTTATAAACGGTGGACATTCCGGCACCGTTGACCTCGGATTGGGCACGGGAAGTCTTGCCGATCAGGATCTCGTGGGCAGATTCCGCCTCGGTGTCGGGGATGACGCTGAGCTCTACGCCGGTCATATTCTTCAGTACCTCTGCCAGTTCTTCGGCGATCAGCTTGTCGAAATGGGTCTCGCCTTCCAAAAAGCTGTTGGGATAACTGATCTTAGCCTGCTCGTAGGCGTCGGGCGCGTAAACGATGGAGAACTCCGACAGAGCCACACCGTCCAGGGTGATGCTGTCGTAGGTCGCGGTTTTGGGGTCGGAAGCAGGTTCCACGGGGGGATCGGTAACTGCGGGAGCTTCGGTTGTGGCGACCGTGGTGGTCGCGGCGGCAGGCTCATCGCCGCATCCGGTAAGTACGGGCAGGATCAGCATAGCGCCTGCCAGCAGAAGTGCGAACAGTTTTTTCATGGGTACGTTTCCTTTCTTGAACGGAGTGCCGATTTCGATCGTCCGACCGTGACGCCGCACGGCTCCCGGCGAGCCGTCGCTTGCCGTCGACGGAGATCTATCTGCATTCCTTCGTTTATAGTGAATTATAACATAACGTGATGAATTTTGCAATGCTTTTTGCAACAGATTCCACTTTTCTGCAATCAATTCAAGCTTTTTTGCAATCTAATCGAGCATTACGTGTTCGCGAACGGGGGAGAGACCGCCGCAACCGCGTCCGACGGCACCGTCAGAGCAAAAGGATGCCGCTGAATGCGACATCCTTTTGGGTAGATTTTATCAGTCCGCGCGAACCATTTCGCCTTCGTAGTTCATCACGCCGCCCGCAGGGATCAGCATGATCCGATCCACCGCAAAGCCGTCCTCGCGTCCCATAACGGTCAGAACGGTCTCGCCTGCGGCAACGTCCGCGAAGGAGCCGATCTGGATCCAGACGTAGCCGGTGATATCCAGGTCGTTCTTGACCAGCGAGGTCTTACCGGGAAGCGATACGATCACCAAATCGTCCTCGCGGCTGCTGCACTTGATCAGCGCCCAGACGGTGTACGAGCCCGCTTTGGGGATCTCGACGGTAAAGTTCATCTTCGCCGACTTGCTGGTGCTCGCGTCGGTTTCGGCGTAGCTGGAACCGGTGTTGGGGCCGAAGAACATACCGCTGCCGTAAATACCGGCAACCTCCGTCCACCGGTAACCCTTACCGTCGGTGCTGGCGGTAGCGTTGGCTGTGTCGGACTGCTCCAGTGCAATTTCGGTCTCGATGACGATATTGCCGTCGCTGTTGGCGACGAACGCGCCCTTACCTGCGGCATTTTGCTCCGCGTAGCTGTAGACCTCCAGGCTGCTGAGGATCCAGCTACCCGAAAGTGCAAACTCTACGACGCCGCTCTCGTCTGCCTCGACGATGAAGAAGTAGTGCTGTACGCCCTTGGCGGAGCTGATGCCAGAAAGACATTCTTTTCCGCCGACGTTGATACTCATGTTCTCTGCCTTCACGGTACCCGCAGGATCGCCCACCGCTACGGTGATGCCGTAGCGTCCCGCGCCGGGAAGCTGCAGCTTAAAGGTCACGTTATCGGTGCCGTAAACGAAGCCCTTGTCCACATCGGGGCACTTGGATACGGAGGAGCGGAAGGCGGAGGAAATTCCGGTCACGGCCGACCACGCCCAGCCGTTTTCGGCAAGGGAGCCTGCGGTGTTATCCACCTTCGTGTATCCCGATTGCAGAGTGCCGCCGGTGGTATTGAAATCGTACAGCGCGGAATAACGATCCCAGCTGACGTCCTCAAAATCGATCTCGGGAAGATTTGCCGTAGGAGCGTGACTCCAGGAAACGGTGTTGAAGGTCTCGGGCGCATCCAGTCGGGATTCCACCAGCGCGTCCTGATTGAATACGATCTTGTCGAACGCCTGCAGGGAGTTGGACATATAGATCCGCAGGGTGTGCCAGCCCGCCTCGTCGATCTGAATGTTCATCCGAAGCTCTTCGATATGGAGCTTGATCATATTGCCCCAAGCACTGTGATCGGCGTCGTCGGCGGTGGTGGTACCGCTGAGGTACTTGATCTCCGAGCCGTCCAGCGACCAGCCGGTGCGGCAGTAGGAGCGTCCGCTTGCCGATTCATTCAGCGTAGGCAGGCGGTAGAAGGTACCGTAATACAGACCGGTGTTGGTGAAATAGATCTGATATTCCAAATAGGGGGACTCGGTAGTCAGATCCTTGGTAATACGGACGTTTTCAAATCCGTTGTTCTCCTCAGACAGCGCCATCATCACGCCGCCGCTTCTGCCAAGACCGTCGATATACTTCCACTCAAAGCCGCCCTGCTTCACGTTTTCGGTATAGTGCTCGGCTTCGATGGAGACCAGACCGTTTTCTTCGTAGTAACCCTTTACGGTCTCCGTTTCGGGATCCAGGGCGTGCTTGGTCGCGCTGATACCGGCGGTAGAGCTGCTTCCGAAATCGTCGGTGAGGGTGACGGTACCGGTCTTGGTCTCGCCCGCGGTGAATTTCTCCCAATCGATGGAGAGGAAATAGCGATCCTCTACGCCCACGGTGCCTTCGTAAACGACGTCGGCGCCGCTTGCCTTGCCTGCAAGCCGATTGCCCTTAGCGTCGGTGACGATGACGTACGCGGGTACGGTCAGTGCCCAGCCTGCGTCGGACGTGCCCTTATTGAAAATGTCCACGAAGCGGATATCGTCGTTCAGACTGCCAAACTTCAGGGTCACGGCGGCAAGACCGCTCTGCCCCTCTGCGGAAAGTCCTGCGCCGCCGGTAGCCTGCGCCATAGACGTCCGTTTCACGTCGGGCGCGCCCTCGGGCTGGGGCATCTTGGAGTTGTAGGGGTTCATGATCTTGTTCCACTTGCCGTCCATCAGCTCCTTGTTGAAGTACTCGATCTCCGCAAGGATCTGATAGTACGCCGCTTCGGAGAGATCTGCGTAAGCGTTGGCGGCTGCGTATCTGCCCTGCTCGTAGCAAAGGTTGTTCATTTCCTTATAAACGTGCTTCTGCACGCTGAGCAGGTAGGAATAAATGGTATAGTGGAAGATCTCGTAGTAGGACGCCTTCTTTCCCTCGGGAAGCCCGTTATAGATCGTCAGCGACTCCTCGTAGATCTCCGTCAGCTTCTCCAGCACGATCAGACCCTCACTGCCGAAGTTCACTACGCTGTAAACGTAGCTTCCCTTGTCGGTATGCTTGTCGATGATCTCGGGATAATAATTCCGCATGATCTGATAGAAATCGGTGAGGGTAGCGGCAAACTGCTCACAGTCTCCCGTGGTCAGACCGAAGGTCTCCTGCAGGAACTGCACCGTATATTCTTCGGTATTGTGCTCGGTGTGGGAATCCACGTCCCAGCCCAGCTCCATGAAGTAATCCACCTTGAACTCGGCAGGCTTGATGTCACCTACGTTCAGCACCCAAATGTAATCGGTGCCGGTGTAGTAAGCCTTCCGCATCTCCTCCGCGATGATGGTCAGGGGCGTATTGCTGATCCAGAGGTAGCTGGCGGGACGTCCCCAGTAGGAAACGTGGTAATACATACCGAATTTCTCGTATTTGGCAAGGTCGTCCTCGGAAACGGTGGAGCGGATGTAGCCGTGGTTGTCCTCGGCGTACATCAGACAGCAATCCTCGGGCAGACCGATGTCGTATTTGAAATACTCGGCGGCTTCCTTATAAACGCAGTAGGCGGTCTCGAACTTGATGGCTTCGCCGGTCTCTTCTTCGTACTTCTTTTCGTACTTGGCGAGGATCTCCAGCTGAGCTTCCACCGCCTGCTTGACCACCTTCGCCTTGTTCTCGTAGGTGGGATTCGACAGTGCGGAGCAGTTGATACCCGAGTCGTGGACGCCGCGCAGACCGATCATATAGACGTTCTCAAAGCGGTAATTGCGGGCGACGCTCTCTTCCCAGTAGGCGTTCATGGCTTCGGCGTTGACGGTATAGTCGTAGGAGGAATGCCAGCTGTTGTTGATCTTGGTCAGACCGTACTTGCCCTTGTTTTCTTCACACCAGGCGTCCCATTCTCCCTCGTTGTTACGCAGGAGCATTTCACAGTGGCTGGCGGACATAACGATACCGTATTCGTCTGCCAGCTCGGCGTTATAGGAAACGCCGGTCGCGGGATTGATGTACTTGTTAAAGGCGTCCGTACCCGAAGCCGAGTGCATTCCGGGCCAAAGGATGTTTGCCTTCAGACGCAGGAGCAACTCGTACACGTGGGCGTAGACGTTGGCGCCCGGCTTACCGGGGCCGTTTCGGTCGGCAAACTGCGCCGACCATTCGGTGAAGTTTTCCTCGTCATTCAGAAAGATACCGCGATACTTCACGTCTGGCATCTCGGTCTGAGACAGCTCGGAGACCGGCAGGCTGATGGTGTCCCTATGCTCGATCTCCACGTCGCTCCAGTAGTACCAAGGCGATACGCCGATCTGCTCGGACAGCTCATAGGCGCCGTAGATGGTGCCGCGCTTATCGCTGCCCGCGATGACCACTGCCTTCTCTACGCCCTCTACGGGATTCTCAACGACGGCGATGGAGTATGCCTCCCACTGTCCCTTGATCTCGTCAACGCCGATGATCCCTGCAGCCTCCATAGAGTCGATGAGGGCGCTGTGTCCCAACGTACCGACGATCACGGCAACGTCCGCACCGGCGAGCTCCTCTGCAGTATGAACGAGGGCAGGCTTTTTGTCGGTGACGCGCTCGAAATCCTCCTGCAGATCGCCCACTGCACGGACGGTCTGCTTGTAATCGTCAGCATCCACGTAGATCACGGGAGCGGTATCGGCATCGTACAGAAGGATCTGCTCGCCCTGATAGAGAGAGTCGGCGGGATCCTTTTTCGGCACCGCCACGGTGGTAGCGGCGGTAGTCGTAGCGCTCGTGCCGTCTTCGCTCTTACAGGCCGCCAGCGTAGGCAGGACGGTCAGAATCGCAAGCATAAACGAAACGGCTTTGGCTATCATGCTGTTTTTCATATATACCTCCGATGGTTTGATAGTATAATTATACCGAAAACCGTTTGCGTTGTCAATGTTCGTCGGACGCTTTTGGCATTTCTTCACACATTCGGTTTCAGCGTCAGTATTTTTTACAACCGTTTGGGGGGCGCACAAGTTTTATTTATCATCGCTTTCGTGTCATTCCCAGCCACTTTTGTAAAAACACGTCCAACTTCTGTATAATCTCCCCACCGTTTACAAACACTACCCGCAGAGCCCTGTTTCGGGACTTTGTAAATTCAAACGCAACTCAAAGGAGATTGATATATATGAAAGCTACCGGTATTGTCCGCCGCATCGACGACCTGGGTCGT